>NZ_JBFTRC010000194.1:0-10728 GCF_056399325.1 Allobosea sp. 01N443 | reverse complement strand
CAATGGYGGYGGCCASGGYGGYGGCAATGGCGGCGGTCACGGYGGCGGCAATGGCGGCGGCCACGGCGGCGGCAATGGCGGTGGCCAGGGTGGCGGCAATGGCGGYGGCCAGGGTGGCGGCAATGGCGGCGGCCAGGGCGGCGGCAATGGCGGTGGCCACGGTGGCGGCAATGGCGGCGGTCAAGGCGGTGGCAATGGCGGCAACCACGGTGGCCGGTAACCGCCAGTGTCTTCAGAGCATGTGAAACGAGACACGCCCCGGGTCACTCCGGGGCGTTTGCTGTCTGGCGGCTAACGGCCGGCTTGAGGATGGAACCCGTGTCGCGTCGCTGCGGTGAATCTCGCATTCCCGCCGTCGATCGATTCCCACTGGCGCGGATTGGCCTGCGCCACCCGGCTAAAGAAGACATAGCCTGTTTGCGACCAGAGCAGGATGCGCGATCTCTTGTTGTCCAGAACGAAATMTCCCGAATCGGTCACCACCGTCAGCACGGCATGGCCCTCCCCCTCGGGCGTTCCGACAACCGTCATCAGCAGCGCCGATGACGGCCAACCGCGCTGGATCAGCAGCTTGCGCTTCAGGAGCGCAAAATCTTCGCAATCGCCTCGACCATCCGCCGGTATGCTCCAGACATCTTCCTGACCATGATGCGCCAGGTCGGAGACCTCCTGAATGGTCGCATTCACATGCGCATTCACTTCCTGCAGCTCACCGTGGCGCTGGGGAGAAAGCGAGACGCTACGCACCACAGGCCCCGATCGTGCGCATTCCGCCGGATTCTTCGCGCAGAAGGTGAGGAACGCAGCTGGTGGCGAGGCGCGCCCCCGAGTCGCGGCCGCGATCTGCTCGGCATGGGCGTCATCCGGGCGGCCTCCGGTGATCAGCGCAACGCACATCGCTAGCGTTGCGACCACGGCACGTGTCGTCATGATCCGTCCTTCGCAAGCGTGCTGGGTAGCGGGGATGAAATCCGGGATGACCGCCTTTGATTAAGGAAGTGGGCAATTCTGTGATTCGCCGCCAGATTTCTTCCGCAATCCACAGAGCTTCGACGGCGCGACGCCCTTCATGCGGTGGCCGTCACAGCCCGCGCGTTCACCAGGAATGCAGGAGGAATACAGGCCTGGCCGACCGGTTTCGAGGGACGATCGCAACGCTGCCCTGCGCGCGAAAAACCGCCTCACCGCTTGAAGAGCGGATGCTCCACCTTGTCGCCAGGCTTGATGCCGAGCTTGGCGGCGATGCCGCCATTGATCTCAAGGACCGAGAGCACCGGCTCGCCTGAAGGTATCGTACGGGTCGAGAGCGGCTCGGTCTGCGCGGCGATACGCACGACGGTTCCATCAGCGCGGATAAACAGCATGTCGAGCGGGATGAAGGTATTCTGCATCCACATCGCGACCGGCTCGACCTGGCCGAAATCGAACAGCATGCCGCGGTCCGGCGGCAGGTAATTGCGGTGCATCAGGCCACGCGCTCGCTGATCGGGCGTGCGCATGACCTCGACCTGGAAGACATGGCGCTGCCCGCTGCCGACGATCGCAAGCGTTTCCAGCCCGGTCGCGGGAGCCGCCTGCTGCGCGAATGCCATGACGGGGGCAAGAGCCAGGAGCAGCAAGGCAAGGCAGGCTGCAGGGAATCGTCGGGCGGACCGCATCGTCTCTAAGCTCCATTGCATTCGTCGCCCGCACCGCTCCTGCACGGGCCGGATGGCGGATCTGAGACAGATACGAAAGATCGCAGCGAGGCGGTCAAGTTTTTCCTGCGTCCGCGAGAGCAAGTCGTCTTCCTTTCCTCGCTGCGTTGCGGCAGGTTCGCTGCCGCCATCTGGAGACCGTCATGATCACGTCGACCCTTCGCAGCCCGATGCGCCGCCTGCGCGTAACGGCGGCCGCAGCCTTTATCCTCGTTCTGGCGCAGCCGTCCTGGGCAGCCGATTTCCAGATCGACAATATCCGCCTGGACCTTGGCGCGATCGTCGTCGCCATACCGAAGGTCGACGTGAAGGGCTCCAGCCTCGAGCGCGAAGCCTTTGTCTCGTTGTTCAATGGTAGCACCGGCGAGAGCGCGGTTGCCCGGACGGGCCGCCTCACCGCGTCGGAAATCAGTGCGCCCGAATTGACGGTCGAGCAGGTTCTCGGGCCGCAAAGGCAGGTTACGACGTACCGCGACATCCGCTTCAGTGAGATTCGCGACGGCAAGATCGGCCGCGGCTCGGCGGGAGGCGGAGCGATATCCGTGACCGGTGGGCCGACCGGCGCGATGAAGGGCGAGATCAAGCGCATCAGCTTCGAAGCGTTCGACATGCACCATCTCGCACGCGTGCTGAGCGAGCGCGCCAAGCCCGGCGTGGAAGAAGCCATGCAGCCGATCTTCGGCCGTGTCGAGCAGGACGGCTACGCCATCGATCTGGGCCAGCTCGGCAAGATCTCGCTCGGCAAGGCGACCGGCCGCGACTTCAAGATGCGTGTCGGAGACGAGCCTGTCGGAGAACTCCTGTCGCGGATCATCGCGCAGGCGGAGGCCGACCAGAAGGCAGGGATCGACTCGAAGGACCATAGCGACCCGGCCCGGCTCGAGGCCGACAAGCGCATGGCGCTTTCCATGTTCTCGCTGTTCGATGCCATCGACTATGGCAGCGGCGAGGTCCGCGATATGGTGATGGCGCTCTCCGTCCCGCCGAATCCGGGCGAAGCGCCGGTCGCCATGGACGTGAGAATCGCCAGGATGGCCTATGGCGAAGATGCGCCGGCCAGGTCCGGCTACGCCGTGGAAGGTTTCTCTTTCGCGGGAGCTGGCGCCAAGGCAGGGTTCGAGTCGCTCAGCTACTCCGGCTTTTCGCTCGCGCCCATGTTCAAGGGCCTGAAGGAGGTCCTGGCCAAGCCCGAAACCGAGATCGATTCGCTCGATTTCCGCAAACTGATCCCCAAACTCGGCACGATCCGGCTTGCCGGGCTCTCGGTCGATGTGCCGCAAACGGCAAAGCCGGGTCAGCCAGCGCAGGCCCCAATCCGCGTCGGGCTCGGTACCTTCGAGATTGCTGCCGCCGACCAGATCAACGGCATCCCCACCAAGCTTGCCTTGACGATCGACAAGCTCACCGCTCCGGTGAGCGAGGCAACCGGCAATCCCGCGGCCGCGGATCTGATTGCCATGGGCTACCGCGCCCTCGACCTCTCCGCGAAGCTCGACCTCGCCTGGGACGCCGCACGCAACGAGCTTGCGATCCGTACGCTCTCGCTCGGGAGCGGCGGCATGGCGCAGTTCGAGGCCTCGGGTACCCTCGGTAACGTCACCAAGGACCTGTTCTCCAGCGATCTCGCGCTCGCACAGGTTGCGGCGCTCGGCGCGACGGCCCGCAGCCTGGATGCCAGGCTGAAGAATCTCGGTCTGCTCGAGAAGTTCATCGAGAACGAGGCCCGCAAGAACAAGCGCAAGCCCGACGATCTGCGGCGCGAATATGCGATGATGGCCAGCCTCGGCCTTGCCGCGGTCCTCGGCCCGTCCGACGCGGCCAAGACCCTGACCGCGGCGGTCTCGCGCTTTGCGGCGAAGCCAGGCACGCTGACCGTCCAGGCCAATGCGAAGGCGACAGGGGGTCTCGGCCTCGCCGACGTCATCACGATCACCGATCCGACCGAGATCTTCGACAAGATCGACCTCAAGGCCAATGCCGAATAACTGGTCTGCCGATCTTCTTCCCGAAGACTTGTCCTGGCGGCCCTCCGCGATCGCAGCGTGGTGGGCCGCCTTGCCACAGGGCCCGCGCAGTTTTCTGCGCCGGCGCTTCAACCCCGACAACCAGGCCCGGTTGTATCTGGCCAACCTGATCGCTCGGCACCCGGGGCAGATCGTTGTCGGACGCTACACCTATGGGCGGCCGAAGGTGCGCTTCGCCGGAAGCGGGGCGCGCCTGATCATCGGGCGCTACGGCTCGGTCGGAGACGGGGTCGAGATCCTGCTCGGCGGCAACCACCGCACGGAATGGGCGACGACCTACCCATTCCACGACTACCCACGGCTATGGCCCGAAGCGAAGCACCATCCCGGCAATCAGGTCTCGCGCGGCGACGTCGTCATCGGCCATGATGTCTGGCTCGGGTCGCAGGCGCTGATCCTCTCCGGAGTCCGCATCGGTCATGGCGCCGTCATCGGCGCCCGCGCCGTCGTCACGAAGGATGTTCCGCCCTATGGCGTCGTCGCGGGCAATCCGGCACGGCTGCTACGGCACCGCCTGACGGAGGAGAAGATCGCGGCCCTGCTGGCGAGCCAATGGTGGRCCTGGCCCGAGGCCGACATCAGACGACTGATCCCGGTCTTGATGTCCGACAGGATCGAGGATTTGCCTCCGAGAGCCGTTTCCTGATAGTTCGCCGTTCAGGATCGAAGGCTCCCCCTCCGATACGGCCTCCCTCCATTGCCGGACCGCCCCCATGCATGATTCTGCCAACGACAAGGCGCGGGTCTTCCGCAAGGCCTATCTCTCCGCCGTCGAGACCTCGCCGCTGACCGTGCTCGACGTCGGCTCGGCCATCGTCGACGGACAGAGCCTGTCCAACCGCGACGTCATGTCGAACCCGGCCTGGAAACTTGTCGGCATGGACATCGAGCCGGGGCTGAACGTCGATGTGGCGGTGGCCGATCCCTATGACTGGAAAGAGATCGCCACCGGCTCGGTCGATGTCGTGACCTGCTCGGAGGTCTTCGAGCATGCAGAGTATTTCTGGATCACCATCCTTGAGATTTCGCGCGTGCTGAAGGGCAATGGACTCGCGTTCATCACCTCACCGGGCGGCGGTCCGCGGCACCGCTTCCCCGTCGATTGCTGGCGCTTCTACGACGATGCCTTCCCTGCCCTGGCCCGCTATGCCGGGCTGAACCTGCTCGAAGCCCAGGTGCAATGGGTTCCGGCCTATCGAAGGGGCATCCAGTGGCGCGATTCCAGCGCCGTGATGCAGAAACCGGTCCGGGATGCCGCCGCAACCCGCCTCGACGCAGCGCGCAGCATGATCGGCAAGAGCCTTCGCGGAGCCGAGCCGGCTCTGACGGAGCTCGATCTCTCGGCCTTGCCGAACACACCGCTCCCGCTGAGCCCAATCCCTGCCCTGCAGGGCAAAGCCGCCTTTGCCGCACGCGAGGCCGAGTTGCTCGCGGCCGACAGCAACGTGCTGCGCAAGGCACGGCTCGTCTTCAGGCAGTTGCGCGAGATCCGCAGGATCATCACCACCCCCATGAAGGACCTGCACCTCTAAGGCATCGGCCCGAAAAGTGGATTGCGGTTTTCGGGGCAAAGCCGATGCAAACACAAAGGGTGAGATCATCGAACCGGATACGATATCCGGTCTGATGATCTAAGGCGCGCGAGCTATTCGTCCAGGCCTTGCCGCGAGCGCGCCGTCCGCCCCCGCCGCCAGTCGAGCGCGCCAGCGGCAGATCCGGCATGCGCCATCATCTTGAGGCGGTTAAAGACCAAGGCGTAACCGACTGTCTTTGCAATGTTTTCGAGAATCGCAAGGGATGACGGCCCGGCTTGCCCGTATTTGGCCGCGATATAGGCGTGCGACCAGGCGAGATGCCAGCGTGCGTTGAAACGGCGGCCGGGGCTGGGCTTGCTGGAACGCCCGCGCGCGTGATGAGCCTGCGCCTCGTGCACATGCACGAGCGCATGCCCGGCGTCCCTCATGCGGCGGCAAAGATCATCATCCTCGTAGAACAGGAAGATTCGCGGATCGAAACCACCGAGCGCTTCGAAGACCTCGCAGCGGAGCAGGAGGCAGGCGCCCGAGAGAAACGGCAGGCAGGCATCCCCCTCCGGTACAATTGCCGCGCCGGAATGATTGAGATGAGCCGGTGACAGCAGCGAACGCGGCTGGATGAAGACGCGCCCTGACGGCTCGACAATGCGCGGAGCCAGCATCCCGGCATCGGGGTAGCGCCCAGCGGCCGCCAGCAGCTCTGCCATGGCGCCAGGCTGCAGCACGAGGTCGGGATTGACGATCAGGGCGTAGGGAGTGCGGCAGGCTGCGATGCCGAGATTGTTGGCTCGACCGTAACCTTCATTCCTGGGGCTCGCGATCACCGTTGCGCCACGCGCCCGCGCGATTGCGGCCGAATCGTCACTGCTGGCATTGTCGACGACGATGGGAGGCACGCCTTCGCGCCGCAGCGCATCCAGGCAGGCCGGCAGGACATCGGCGCTGTCATAGGCGACGACGACCGCGGTGACGGTTTCGTGGAGCGGGAGCAACTCGTTCGCGGGCGGCATTCCTGCCTTCTGGCCGGGATCGCCCCCGGCAGGCAAGCAGAATTCAGCGCCGTGTGAGGCCGGCGAGCTCGTGCTGAACCGCGCTACGCTCGGCGGCGTCGCAGTGGCGCGGCGCCTTGTAGGACTTCACCGCGAGGCTGGCATTGACGGCGACGAAGCGTCCGCGCTCGGCCGGAGCAAGCCCCGCCATCACACGGCGGCGATCGACGGCGACACCGCAATCATAGCCGCGCGAGACTTTGACGGCCGCAAACTCCGCCGTGCCGGGCACTGGACCGGCAGTCGTCGTACAGGCAGCAAGCGCAGGCAGAAGCAGGCTGCAGAGGAAGGCTCTGGCGAAGGGCATGGCTGATCGCGCTCAGAGCCCGCTGAAATCGCCGGCCCGGACGCGCGCCATGCGTGGCTTCAAGGAGCTGCGTTCTTCCGCAGAGCAGGCTTCGGGCCGGACATCCTGATTGATGGTCGCCGCCTCCGAAACGGTGACATAGGTCGAGCGCGCTCCCGCGATCTGCTCCGGCGTCGCGCCACGGGCACGCTCGGCGTCGAGGAAGCGGTCGAGTGTGCTGGTGCGTGGTGCTCCAGCACGGCAGGCGATCGAGCGCGAGACCAGATTGGCAAGCTCCACCGCCCGCCCCGAGCTTGTGTGGGGCGCAGCGGTGACACAGGCGGTTAGCGGCAGCGCGAGCAGGCAGGCGAGCGCGGACAAGCGCGCTCCGGTCGGGGCAGGCATGGCGGGGGGTCAGCCGTTCTTTTCAGGCAGGTTCAGGCGGATATGGAGCTCGCGCAGCTGCTTCGGGCCGACCTCGGAGGGCGCCCCCATCAGCAGATCGACCGCTTGCTGGTTCATCGGGAACAGCGCGACCTCGCGCAGGTTGCTGGCGCCGGCGAGCAACATGATGATGCGGTCGATACCCGCTGCCATGCMACCATGCGGCGGCGCGCCATACTGGAAGGCGCGGTACATGCCGCCAAAGCGCTCGATCACCGTCTCCTCGCCATAACCGGCGATCTCGAAGGCCTTGACCATCGCCTCAGGGCGGTGATTGCGAATGCCGCCCGAGGCGAGTTCGTAGCCGTTGCAAGCGATGTCGTACTGGAAGGCCTTGATCGCCAGCGGATCGTCCTTCTGCAGCGACTCCAACCCGCCTTGCGGCATCGAGAACGGGTTATGCGAGAAATCGACCCGCTTCTCGTCCTCGTTGTACTCGTACATCGGGAAATCGACGATCCAGGCGAAAGCGAAGGCGTTCTCGTCGATCAAGCCGAGCTCCGAGCCAACCTTGTTACGGGCGGCGCCGGCGAACTTGTAGAACTTATCGGGGTTGCCCGCTGCGAAGAAGGCAGCGTCGCCATCCTTCAGACCAAGCGCGATGCGGATCGCCTCGACCCGCTCCGGACCGATATTGTTGGCGATCGGGCCAGCACCCGCGCCTTCGCGCCACATGATGTAGCCGAGGCCGGGTTGGCCTTCGCCTTGAGCCCAGGAGTTCATGCGGTCGCAGAAGGCACGCGAACCGCCGCCCGGCGCCGGAATCGCCCAGACCTGGTTCTTCTCGTCTTCCAGGACGCGGGCGAAGACCTTGAAACCCGAACTGCGGAAATGCTCCGACACATCCTGCATCTCGAGCGGGTTGCGAAGATCAGGCTTGTCCGAGCCGTATTTGCGGATCGACTCGGCATAGGGAATGCGCGGCCAGTTCTTGGTGACCGACTTGCCGCCGCCGAATTCCTCGAAGACGCCGGCGATCACCGGCTCCATGGTGCGGAAGACGTCTTCCTGCGTGACGAAGCTCATCTCGACGTCGAGCTGGTAGAACTCGCCCGGCAGACGGTCGGCGCGCGGATCCTCGTCGCGGAAACAGGGCGCGATCTGGAAATAGCGGTCGAAGCCCGCCATCATCAGCAGCTGCTTGTACTGCTGCGGTGCCTGCGGCAGGGCGTAGAAATGGCCGGGATGCAGCCGGCTCGGCACCAGGAAGTCGCGCGCGCCTTCCGGCGAGGACGCGGTCAGGATCGGCGTCTGGAATTCCGAGAAGCCCGAGGTCTTCATGCGGTTGCGCAGCGAGTCGATGACCTTGCCACGCAGCATGATGTTGTTGTGCAGCTTCTCGCGACGCAGGTCGAGGAAGCGATATTTCAGGCGCGTGTCCTCGGGGTATTCGAGATCGCCGAACACCGGCAGCGGCAGCTCGCCGGAAGGACCCAGCACTTCGAGCGCCGTGGCGAAGACTTCGATCGCACCGGTCGCGAGATTGGCGTTCCCGGTCCCCTCGAGGCGAGCCTTGACCTTGCCGTCGATGCGGATGACCCACTCGGCCCGAATCTTCTCCGCTTCGGCGAAAGCCGGCGAGTCCGGATCGATCAYGACCTGGGTCATGCCGTAATGGTCGCGCAGATCGATGAAGAGCACACCGCCATGGTCGCGGATGCGGTGGCACCAGCCCGAAATGCGAACCTGATTGCCGATATCGCTCTCGCGAAGGGCGCCGCAGGTGTGGGAGCGATAGCGATGCAAGGTCACGGGACTCGTCTCTCGGAAATGCGAAGGAGCCGGCGCAAGGCCAGCTGAAACCTTCGGCGTAAGCACACGCAGGCGCGCGGATTGTCAAGAATGGCAGCGATAATCGTGATGCGCGAAGCCGGCATTCCAGCTGTTCGCCGCAAGGAGGCGGCAGAGGCCGTCGCACCATGGTGTGAAGGTTTCAATACGTAGACAAGGCAGATGACCTTGTCCGGGCCCCGAAGGACAGGCCCGTTCTTCTGAAGGTCATGCGGCGCCGGCGAGCAGAAGCATGAAACGCGGACTCGACGGACAACCCGTTCCTCCGCTAAGCCGCTAATCATGAGCCTCATCACCACCACACAGGATCTGGCCGAGGCGTGCGCGCGGCTGGCCCAGCATCCCTTCGTCACGGTCGACACCGAATTCCTGCGGGAGACGACCTATTATCCGAAGCTCTGCCTGATCCAGCTCGCCTCGCCCGACGAGGCGGTGCTTGTCGATCCGCTCGCCCCCGAAATCGACCTCGCGCCCTTCCTGGCGCTGATGGCCGACCAGAACGTCGTCAAGGTGTTCCACGCCGCACGGCAGGACCTCGAGATCATCTGGATCATCGGCAAGATGCTCCCGACCCCGCTATTCGACACGCAGGTCGCCGCAATGGTCTGCGGCTATGGCGACTCCGTCGGTTACGAGCAGCTCGCCAACGACCTCGCCAAGGCGCGGATCGACAAATCCTCGCGCTTCACCGACTGGTCGCGCCGACCGTTGACCGAGGCGCAGCTGACCTATGCCGAGTCCGATGTCACCTATCTGCGTGACATCTATCTCGCCCTATCGGCCGATCTCGCCGCCAGCGGCCGTGAGGGCTGGGTTGCCGAGGAAATGGCGATCCTGAATTCGCCAGGCACCTATGAGGTCAGGCCCGAGAACGCCTGGCAGCGCCTGAAGGGCCGGATTCGCAAGCCCAAGGAAGTCGCGCTGCTGATGGAGATCGCCGCCTGGCGGGAGCGGGAGGCGCAAAGCCGCGACGTGCCGCGCCAGCGGGTGCTGAAGGACGATGCGCTGATGGATATCGTTCAGCGCGGTCCGCGCTCGGTCGAGGCGCTGGCGGAGCTTCGCTCCGTGCCGAACGGCTTCGAGCGCTCGCGGGCCGGCGGCGAGGTGCTCGCGGCGATCGAGCGCGGCCTGGCGCTCGATCCCAGGACCCTGCCCCGTCTCGAACGCGAGCGCGGACGCCCGACCAATGGCGCCGTACTCGACCTGCTCAAGGTGTTGCTGAAGGCGACCGCCGATGCCGAACGCGTCGCCCCCAAGATCCTGGCCTCGACCGACGATCTCGAGGCCATCGCCTCGGACGACCTGGCCGATGTACCGGCCCTGCAGGGTTGGCGCCGCGAAGTCTTCGGCAACAAGGCGCTGGCGCTGAAGAACGGGCAGCTGAGCCTGAAGATCTCCCGCGGGCGCGTGACCGTCGCCTGAGCGGCCGATGATCTAACCTTCTGCGCTTGCAGCAGCCTTCCCGAAAGCCGTCCGCGTTTCGGGCCTATGCCTTGCGTCAGAGACGCCCTGTCTCGTCGTCACGAGCGAAGCAATCCCCTCAGGCAGAGGCCGGGATTGCTTCGCCGCCGCGCCCCTCCCATGACAGACGAGGCTAAGGCCAGCGTCGCGTGCTGATGCTCACGCCGCCTTCTTTCGCTCGGCGATGCGCGCCAGATCGGTCAGCAACCGGCGCGTGCCCTTGAGCCGCTGCTCCGCCGTCTCGAAGTCGTCGATGAAGACGACGCGCATGTCGGGACGGACCTTGGCCAGCGTTCCCTGCTTCGCGACATAGCCGACCAGCCCCTCGGGATTGGCGAACTCGTTGTCGCGGAAAGCAACGATGATGCCCTTCGGTCCGGCCTCGACCTTCTCGACATTGGCCCGGCGGCAGAGCGCCTTGATCGCCACGATCTCCAGAAG
>NZ_JBFTRC010000193.1:0-10764 GCF_056399325.1 Allobosea sp. 01N443 | reverse complement strand
GCCTCCGTGCCCGAGGTCGCATCCTCGTTGGGGTCGAATTCGCCACCGATCAGGAAGACGCGGGCGCCCGGCAGCCGGCTGGCCAGCCGCGCATTCTCGAGCGACGTGGTATGCACGACCAGCCGCTTCCGGTCCGACCGCGCCAGCGCGCGCACCACGGCCTCGGTCGTGGTGCCGGAATCGAGCAGAATGGTCATGCCGTCGCCCAGCATGGAGGCGGCGAGCATGGCGATCAGGTCCTTGCCCGTGCGGTTCACGGTCCGGCGGCTGGCGAAGGAGGCTTCCGAACGCTCGGCCCGGATCGCTCCGCCATGAACGACAGCGAGCAGCCCCTCGGCCGACAAGGCCTTGAGGTCGCGCCGGATCGTCTCGCGGGAGACGTCGAGCGACAGGGCCAGTTCCTCGACGCTGATCGATTCCTGTCGTTCGAGACTGTCGAGGATGATGCGATGCCGTCGCGCAGCGATGTCGCGGGTCATGGAAACGGAGCCAAAAATCCTGGTCGGCGGAAGAAGCCGTCCCAATCTGCCACATGTCGTCGATTCGCGCTTGGCAATCGAACGGGGATGGCCGGGTTCCACTGTGGCCCGGCCGGACACGCTGAATCACRATCCGGCTGATGTGGAGAGTGGCCGCCAAGGCAGAAGACACCGCGCGGATGCCATAGCTTTGCAGAATGGCTTAGGCAGAAAAACGACTTTGACGAATAATCGACTCCCCTCCAAAGTTCGCTGACACGGTGCAAGCTCAGGTATGGATCGATTTTGGAACCGCTGATCACGAACGGGCATGCGCCAAGGGCGTGTTCTTCCCGATGGGCCGGGCCGCTAAGCCTCATGCATTTTCCGGGCACCATCGGAGCGATTCAAGACGTGGCCTTGCTCTCGCGACCGGGGCGCGGACCGCTGTTTTCCACCAGGTCGCAGCCTTCGACCGAGATCGATCCATCGCCATGACGGGCTTCGTCCTCAGGCGCCTGCTGTTCGCCATCCCGACGTTGCTGGTCATGTTGACGGCGATCTTCGTCCTCGTCCGGATGGTTCCCGGCGATGCCGCGCAGGTCGTTCTCGGCGACCAGGCCAGTGCGGCCTCGCTCGCCGCGCTCCGGGCGAAGCTCGGTCTCGACCAGCCGGTCTACGTCCAATACGTCTCGTTCCTGCTTAACGTCGCCCGCGGCGATCTCGGCCAGTCGTTGAGCAGCGGTCGCAGCGTCATCGAGGAAGTCAGGCAGGTGCTGCCGTCGACGATCGAGCTGACGGCAGCCGCGATCGTGATCGGCCTCCTCTTCGGCCTGCCTCTGGGCGTGGCGGCGGCACTGAGCCGCAACGGCTGGCTCGACTACGTCTCACGCGTCGTCTCGCTGATCGGCCTGTCCTTTCCCGCCTTCGTCTCCGGCATCCTGATGCTGATCGTATTCGCGATCCAGCTCGGCTGGTTCCCCGTGCTCGGCGGTTCCGGCGGCCGTCAGAGCTTCGCCGAGCACCTGCGGGGCCTGGCGCTGCCGGCGCTCAATCTCGGGTTGATCATGACCGCCTATGTCATGCGGGTGACGCGCGCTGCGATGCTGGGTGTCCTCACCGAGGATTACATCCGCACCGCCCGCGCCAAAGGAGTCGGCCCGGTCCGGCTCGTCGCCCGGCACGCGCTGCGCAACAGCCTGATCCCGATCATCACCGTGGTCGGTCTCTATTTCGGCACCCTGATCGGCAATTCGGTCCTGACCGAGATCATCTTCAACCGCCCCGGGCTGGGGAAGCTGATCCTCGGCGCTCTCCACTCGCGCGACTACACGCTGCTTCAGGGGCTGATGATCATCTTCGCCATCTGCGTCATCGCCGTGAACACGCTGACGGACCTGGCCTATGGCCTCGTCGATCCCAGGGTGAAATACTCATGAGCGCCGCTGCGGCTCCTTCCCTGGAAAGCAGGCCCGGCCGCCTGTGGCTGGCGCTCTCGCAGAACAGGCTGGCCTGGATCGGGCTCGCCCTGCTGGCGCTGATCGTCCTGGTCGCGCTGCTCGCCCCCTGGCTCGCGCCCTACGACCCGCTCGAACAGAACATCGCCGCCCGCCTCGAACCGCCCTCCGCCGAATACTGGCTCGGCACCGACAGCTTTGGCCGCGATGTCCTGTCCCGCCTGATCTACGGGGCAAGGGTCTCGCTCTTCGTCGGCTTCGCCGCGATCCTGGTCGCCATGCTGGTCGGGACGACGATCGGCGTGATTTCCGGCTATATCGGCGGCCTGTTCGATCAGATCGTGATGGGCGTGCTCGATGTCATGCTCGCCTTCCCGACCCTGCTGCTTGGCCTGATGATCGCCGCCATGCTGGGCGCCAGCCTGGAAAACCTGATCATCGCGATCGCGGTCACCGAGATCGCGCCCTTTGCCCGGGTCGCGCGGGCTCCGACCATCTCGCTGCGCGAGCGCGATTTCGTCGAGGCCTGCCGCTCCTATGGCTGCGGACCGGTCCGGATCATGACGCGCCATATCCTGCCGAACATGATGTCGGACGTGGTCGTGATGAGCTCGCTCTGGCTGGCGTCGGCGATCCGCACGGAGGCGTCCCTCAGCTTCATCGGGCTCGGCGTTCCCCCGCCCACCGCGACCTGGGGCAGCATGATCCGCGAGGGCTTCGAGAACATCCTCGACGCCTGGTGGCTCGCGGTGTTTCCGAGCCTGGCCATCCTGGTGACCGTGCTGGCGCTCAATCTGCTCGGCGACGCCCTGCGCGATGCCTCCGACCCACGGACCCAGTCCCGATGACCGAAGCCGCCACGCAGAAGAACCGCGCCCGGCGACCGGCGGCACCCATTGCAAGACCTAGGAGGACGACAGGAATGAAAGCCCGGATCATGGCCGTGACGCTGGCGACGGCCGCAGCCTTCTCGGTCGCGCCCTTGCAGGCCCCCGCTCAGGCCGCCGTGCTGCGCATCAGCCCCAACGGCACGGACATCGCGACGCTGGACCCGCACCGCGCCGTGTCGACGACGGATCAGTCCGTCGTCGCATGGATCTTCAACGGCCTGGTCCGCTTCAAGCCCGGCAGTGCGGACTCCGCCGATCTCGAACCCGACCTTGCCGAGCGCTGGGAGGCCTCGGACGACAAGACGGCCTGGACGTTCCACTTGCGCCGCAACGTCAAGTTCCATGGCGACTGGGGCGAGCTGACGGCCGACGACGTGGCCTTCTCGCTGAAACGCGCCGCCAGCCGCGACACCTCCACCTTCGCGGCAAGCCTCGCCAATATGGTCGGCGTCGAGGCCCTCGATAGCCATACAGTGAAGGTCACGCTGCGCGAGCCGGACGCGTCTTTCCTCAATCTGGTCAGCAATTATCGCGGCGGATACATCGTCAGCCGCAAGGCGGTCGAGGCGCTGGGCAACCGCTTCGCCACCAGCCCCGTCGGCACCGGGCCGTTCAGCTTCGTCGAGCACATCACGCAGCAGCGCGTGAAGCTCGCCGCCAACACGGCCTATTTCCGCGGCCAGCCGAAGATCGACGGCATCGACTACCGCTTCATCCCGTCCGACAGCAGCCGCGAACTGGCCTATTCCTCGGGCGAGCTCGACATCTTCTACGCCAAGCGCGAGCAGAAATGGGTCGATCAGGCCCGCCGTCGCGGCAATGTCGTCGTCGACATCTTCCGGCCTGGCGAATACCGCACACTCCACATCAACCGCACGGTCGCGCCGCTGGACGACCTTCGCGTGCGGCAGGCACTCGCCCATGCCATCGACACGGCCCAGATCGAGCGCTTCGTCGGCGTCGATGTCGGCCCGCGCGGCTGCTCGGTCGTGCCGGACGGCTATCTCGGCTCGGATTGCTCCTATGGTGCCTACACGTTCGATCCGGCCAAGGCGGCCGCCCTGCTGAAGGAAGCGGGACATCCCAACGGCGTCACGATCCGGGCGACCACCTCCAACATCTCGGCCCATCTGCCGGCCATGGAGATCATCCAGGCCCAGTTGGCCAAGGTCGGCATCAAGCTTGAGCTCAACGTGGTCGACCATCCGACCTATCACGACCAGACCCGCAAGAATGCGAGCGCCCTGGTCTTTTACGGCGCGGCCCGCTTCCCGGTGGCCGATACCTATCTGTCGGAGTTCTACGCCTCGAAATCGGCGGTGGGCAAACCGACTGCGGTGGCCAATTTCTCCCATTGCGCGGTCGCCGATGCCGAGATCGACTCCGCGAGGCACGAGCCCGATCAGGCGAAGCAGATCGCCCTCTGGCATGAGGCGCAGCGCAAGATCCACGAGGATGTCTGCTCGGTGCCGATCAACGACATCCTCCAGGTCTGGGGGCGCAGCAGCAAGGTCGACTATGGCTATCCGCTCAAGGGCGCCTTGAACCTGTCGCTGCCGATCACCGAGGTCACGACCCTGGCAGAACGTTGAAGACCTCGCCCATCATGGCCGCGATCGCCTCCTGCGCAACGCGAAGGAAGGTCTCCACGAAGATCTTGTTTCGCGCCTCGCGTGGGTAACAGAGCCAAAGGTCGGTCTCGATCTCGAAGGAAAGGCGCCGGATCTCCACGCGGTCACGGACCGCGTGGGCGAACACCGGATCGAGGATCGAGATCCCCAGCCCCGAGGCGACGAACTCGCAGATCGTGCCGGTCAGGTTCGCATCGGCAACGATACGGGGCTGGACGCGGTGCTCGGCCAGCCTGGCTTCGATCTGCACCCTCGTCTTGTTCTCCGACGCCAGGGCGATGAACGGAGTCCCCGTGATATCCTGAGGAGTGACGACATGCTTGCTGGCGAGGCTATGGCCGCGCGGCATGATGCAGACGAGCGAATGCGTCGTCAGCGGAACCGCATTCAGATACGGGTTCTCCATCGGCGCGCTGACGATGCCGACATCGATCTGCCGTCTGACGAGCCAGTCGATCACGACCTGCGAGCTGCGGCCCAGGATCGACACATAGGCGTCCGGATGCTTCGCGAGGAACCGGCTGGTGGCCTGCTGCGTCAGGTGGCCCGTCAAGGCCGGAAGCACGCCGACGGACAATTGGCCGATGTCTTCGCGCTGGATGGAATCGATGGCGCGCTCGATCTGCCGCAAGCCTGCGAAGGTCCTGTCGACCTCCTCGTAGAGGCGGATGCCCCTCTCCGAAGGGACCAGGCGCCCGCGCAGGCGCTCGAACAACTGCAGGCCCGCATCCTCTTCGAGATGGGAGATGAGCTTGCTGACGGAGGGCTGCGAGATGCCGAGGACATTGGCGGCCGCCGTCACCGATCCCGTCTCCACGACGGCCTTGAAGGCCTCGATTTGCCTGAGCTGCAGGGGCCGCTTCATCGCCTCGCCTCGTTGCCTTCCAGCGCTCCGTCCGGAGCGGGCCGGCGCGAATCCCTGCCGCCAGAAGAATGGGTTTCGGCTCTGAAGGTCAACGCCGAGGCTGGTTTCCACGCGGCTTGGGATCGCGCTGCCGATCTTCCATGCCCATCCGCGCCCGGCACAGGCATGGGCCGGGCCGTCTCGTTTCATTCGATCACATTGGAATAATCAGATGCGTGTCGCCATCATCGGCTCGGGCGGAATCGGGCGCGGCTATGCCGCCTACCTGTCGACCCATGGCCACCACCCCGTGCTCTGGTCGCCGAGCGGGGCGGCCCAGGCCGAATTCGCAGGGGCGGCGCTGCTGTCCGTGACGGGTAAGATCGAAGGGGAGTTTCCGCTCGCCGTGGCACGGAGCTGCGCCGAGGCCGTGGCCGGCGCGGATGCGGTGATCATCGCCGTGCAGGCCAACGGTTTCCGCAAGGTGTGCGATGCACTCGCGGCGCATCTGCGAGAAGGTCAGGCCGTCATCTTCAGCGCCCATTGCTCGTTTGCGGCGCTCTATCTGCATCGCCTGCTGGAGCAGCGCGGATTGGAGCTTCCGATCGCCGCCTGGGCGACCACGGCCCTGACCGCCCGGAAGAGCGGCCCCCGCAGCGTGCATGTCTCCGGCATCCGCAAGCGGCTGGACGTCGCCACCCTGCCCGTTCGGCATAGCGCAGCCGGACTGGCACTCTGCGAAGCACTGTTCGGGCATCGCTTCCAGCCGCGCGAGGACCTGCTGGCGATCATGCTCAGCAACCTCAATCCGCCCGCGCATATGGCCAACATGCTCGGCAATTTGACGCGGGCGGAACGCGGCGAGGACTGGCCGAATTACGGCTCGATCACCTCCGGGGTCGGGCGCATCATCGAGGCTCTCGACACTGAAAGGCTGGCCCTGGCCAACGCCTTCGGCCTCAGCGTGCGCAGCGTGCAGGAGCATTATGCGCTGTCCTTTGGCGTCGAGCCCGGCCCTGTCGGAGACATGGCTGCAGCGGTCTATCGCCTGCGGCCGGAGCTGGCCGGGCCCAAGACGCTCGATACGCGCTTCATCACCGAGGATGTGCCGTTCGGCCTGGTTCCCCTCGAATTCCTCGGTGCGATCTGCGGACTGCCCCTGCCGGTCCATCAAGCCGGGATTGCCCTGTTCGACGCAATCGCCGCTCGTGATTTCCGGGCCGAGAACGACCTCCTGCCGGCGCTCGGTCTCGCGGCGCTGAGCCCTGCAGAGCTGCACCATGAGCTTCGGAATGGCTAATTGTCCCGCCGGCATTCAAGACGTCCGCACCCGGTAAATTTCGGCAGCAGACAATACTGATGTCTGCCGCCGCCCCTGACTTGATTGGCCATTCTGCGAGTCGTCGCTTTTGAAATCGCCTTCAGTGCGATGCCCGTCTCGGCGAGCAACTTGAGCTTCTCAAGCTCCTCACGTGTCCAGGGTTCCGATTTTGGAAACCATCATTACCCCTCGGAATGACCCACCGAATTTGGCACGGCCTGATCAAAAGCTTCGAGCGCCACCGGTAGAGCTTGGATCACGATATTACCGACGGCGGGCATCCCTGCGAGAATCGCGCTGATCACCTCTTCTCTGCTCGCGCCGAACGCTTTCGCTTCGGCGACGTGGAAAGCAAGTCCGCTCTCCAAACGAACGGCTGCGAGAATGCCGATATAGACCAAGGCGGCCGTCTTCCGATCGAGCTGCGATGCCGCGCCGAGTTTTTGCACAGCCTCGAGCCACACGCTCTGATGCACCGGCGCTTCCTGGAGGAAGGTCTTGAAAGCGTTGCTGATCAGCATTGTATCGGTCACTCGCACTTGTCGTTCCGGGCCACTCCCGAAATACGCCATCTATAACTGCTGGTGCGGGATTCGCCCAAGAATTGCCGCAACCATCAGCGGCAATTAGCAATCCCCGCGCGGCTGTCGGCCGATATCGGCGGGGGCATGACGCGCGACGTCCTTCTCGCTGAGATTCCACAGGTATTGCGATCGAATCTATATGCCATTGCGGCACTCGCCGGCGCGTCCATCGTCGTCATCGGTGATCAAATTGGTTTTTCCCATGGCGCCTCGGCCCTGGCCGGAGCGGCTTTATGTCTCGGGCTTCGCTCCATGGCGATGAGACATGGTTGGCGGTTGCCGATTGCCACCTCTCCGCGCGAGGGCGCGCGACAATAGATGCTTCTGGAGATGAGAGAGGGTCGTGAACTTGCTGATGCCGAGAACTTAGCGTTTTAAAAAATAATATCGCCGTATAGAAGAATATTTTTGGATGACCTTTGCAATAGAAAGCGCCGCAGATCGACATCACGAGAGCATCGTCTCGTCAAATATCATTTGACGGGACGGATATGACTTACTCACGTCCGATATCGTCTCCCTTGACTTCCCCACGGCGACATTCCACGTAGGTGATATGCGGATCGACGTCCTCACTCTTCACTTCGAGCGGGAGTGCCCCATCACAGGGTACTGACCCCGACCCGGCTGCGTCGCGGCCCGGTCCGGGCAGAGGCTGGCATTCCCGCGTACCGCGGGTTGCGCAGGTCACACAGAGCGGCAACCCATTCAGACATTCCTCTCATGACTGCCTGCAACTCGCTGGTGGCAAACATGATTTGCGCATTGAAACGACCAGTCACTGTGCTTCCGGCCAGCGATTATGTGCGGCTGCAAGAGCTGGCGCATTTGCTCGGCGAGCAAATTCATCCGCTCGCGTCCGCGCTTTTGCGCAAGCTGGACCGCGCCGCGTGGCGTGAGGCGGACGATATGCCGGAGCAAACGGTCCTGCTGGATGGTTTCGTCACCTATCGTGTCGGGAGCACGGGGCAGCCCGAACGCCGACGCTTGATCAATCCCGCAGACGGAATGTGGCCGCCCGCTGAGTTATCGGTGATCACGCCTCTGGGCATCACAGTGCTTGGGCTTTCGGTGGGCGATCGGGCCCCGATGATCGGGGCCGACGTTCGCGCACCGCCATGGGTCGACGTCTTGGCGGTCGACCCTGTGACGACGTCGGGGATCGTCCGAGGGCTGGCCCCCTCGAATGCGCGCACGATCCACTCGTCGTTGGCGGATCAGCCTCGATGGCCTAAGAACGGACGACGCCTCCCAGGCAAAGGAGAATGATGGAACTTTCCCCGCTACTGCTGATCCTCATTCTGCCTTTCGTAGCCAGCCTGGCGGTGGTCCTGTCCCCGGGGGCCTCCCGCGAACCGGTGACCTGGATCACCGGTCTCACCTTGCTGGCCTGCCTCATCATGACCTTGTCGCTCTACCCATCCGTGAGCGGCGGAGATGCCCTCCGGCATCAGATCGACTGGATCCCGTCTCTCGGACTGAACTTCACGCTGAGGATGGATGGCTTCGCCTGGATCTTCGCGGCTCTCGTCAGCGGTATCGGCCTCCTGGTCGTCATGTACGCCCGGTATTACATGTCCGCCGACGATCCGGTCCGGCGCTTCTATCTGTTCTTTCTGGCATTCACGGGCTCGATGCTGGGCGTGGTCCTTTCGGGCAACCTGGTGCTTCTGGTCGTGTTCTGGGAACTGACCAGCATCTTTTCCTTCCTGCTGATCGGCTACTGGCAGCAGAGCCAGGCAGCGCGCGACGGCGCCCGCATGGCCATGACGGTCACGGGCATGGGGGGCCTCGCTCTGCTGGGTGGCGTGCTGATCGTCGGTCATATCGTCGGCAGCTACGACCTCGACGACGTCCTCCGATCGGGCGACCTCATCCGTTCGCACACTCTATATGTCCCGGCGCTCCTGCTGATCCTCCTCGGCACGCTGACGAAAAGCGCGCAGTTTCCCTTTCATTTCTGGCTGCCCAACGCCATGGCGGCGCCGACGCCCGTATCGGCGTTCCTGCATTCGGCCACCATGGTCAAGGCCGGGGTCTTCCTCATGGCGCGGCTGTGGCCGGTGCTCTCCGGTACGCCGGAATGGTTCATGATCCTGGGCATCGCGGGAATGACGTCGTTCGTGCTCGGCGCTTACCTCGCCATGTTCCAGAACGACCTGAAGGGACTTCTCGCCTACTCCACGATCAGCCATCTGGGCCTGATCACGCTGCTGCTCAGCCTCGGCAGCCCGCTCGCCGCCGGCGCGGCCATCTTCCACATGCTCAACCACGCGACGTTCAAGGCATCGCTGTTCATGGCGGCCGGCATCATCGACCACGAGACCGGCACGCGCGATATGAGGCGGATCTCCGGACTGTTCCGGTACATGCCGATCACCGGCACGCTGGCCATGGTGGCCTGCGCCGCCATGGCTGGCGTACCGCTGCTGAACGGCTTCCTGTCGAAGGAGATGTTCTTCGCCGAAGCCGTGGAGACCCACGCCGATTCCTGGCTGGACACCGCCGCCCCCTACGCCGCCGTGCTCGGCAGCGCCCTGGCTGTGACCTATTCCCTACGGCTGATCCATTCGATCTTCCTGGGAGCGCCGCCCGAGAGCTTTCCCCGCGAACCCCACGAGCCGCCGTTCTGGATGCGGTTCCCGGTCATGTTCCTGGTCGTCGCCTGCCTCGTCGTCGGGATCTTCCCGGCCTACACCATCGGCCCGTTCCTGCATGTCGCGGTGTCGTCCGTGCTCGGCGGCGCCGCGCCGGAATACAGCCTGGCTCTGTGGCACGGCTTCAATCTTCCCCTGGCGATGAGCATCGTCGCGCTGGTTGCTGGCGTGCTTTTGTATCGCGTCGCCGGCGCTTACCTCGAACGTTGCGAGCGTCCCCCGCTTTTTGGTCGGATTCAGGGACAGCGCATCTTCGAGCGGGTCATGGTCGCGATTTCGTGGCGATGGGCGCATCTGTTCGAGGGCGCATTCGGCACCAATCGTCTTCAGCCCCAGATGCGCCTGCTGGTGGCGGTGGCTGTCGCCGCAGGGACCGTCCCGCTGCTCGCTTCGGGCCTCTCCTTCGGTCCTTCCGGCAATGGGACGACGGATTTCGCCTTCACCGGCCTTTGGTCCGTCGGCATGATCTGCGCCGTCGCAGCCGCCTATCAGGCCAAGTTCCATCGGCTGGCGGCCCTTGCCCTGCTCGGCGGGACAGGGCTCGTGACCTGCCTGACCTTCGTCTGGCTTTCTGCGCCGGACCTTGCGGCCACCCAGCTCGTCGTCGAGATCGTGACCACGGTGCTCATCCTGCTCGGTCTGCGGTGGCTGCCCAAGCGCTCGCAGGACGTGCCCGAACCGAGGGGCTGGCAACCGCGCCTGCGCCGCTTCCGGGACCTTGCCATCGCCGTCGTCGCAGGCCTGGGCATGACGGCGATCTCCTACGCGGTGATGACGCGGACGCCGCCGGACTCGATCGCGAAATTCTTCGTCGAGAAGGCCTATAGCGAAGGCGGCGGCCTGAATGTCGTCAACGTCATTCTCGTCGATTTCCGCGGCTTCGACACGCTTGGCGAGATCACGGTCCTCGCCGTCGTGGCAC
>NZ_JBFTRC010000192.1:0-10806 GCF_056399325.1 Allobosea sp. 01N443 | reverse complement strand
CACAGAAGGCTAGATCATTGCACCGGATGCGATATCCGGTCCGATGATCTAGCCGATGACGAGACGACGCTGCATTAACGACGCAACGACGCTCAACGGGTAATGCTGGGTGGATTGGAGGGGCGGCGCACCGGATTGCGCTGGCCGACCATTCGCTCGAGCTCGAGCGAACGGCTGGCCACCTCGCGCAACATGCAGCCCGCCTGCATCCCGGCCACGCGGACAGACGGCTGCATGCTCCCATAGAATGCGCATTTCTGCGCAGCATAGCCTTCCCAGGCGACCTGAAGCGCAGCGAACTGGCCCCGCGCGCCGCTTTCGGCATTGCGCATGACCGCCAGACTCGCGAAGGTCAGGCGCTCGCGCCAGACCGCCTCTTCTCGCCTCGCACAATCGGCTTCGGCCGCACGCCGATCGCCTGAAGCCTCTCGTACGCAGGTCACCGCCACCGACCCGATGCACGAACTGGCAGCCCCACCGCTCTGGCTCAGGCAGGACACCATCTGCGTGCGGTCGGCCGATAGCACCGGATTCGAGGGAGGCGACTGCGCCCAAGCGCCTCCTGCAGCCATTGCCGCCATGCCGAATGCAAGAATTCCCAAGCGGGTCATGGTCACCATCATGTCAAGCTCTGCGGGGAGGGCAAGGCGGCGACACGCTCACGTGATCGGCAGGGGCAGCGCTGGCTTCGCAGCAGGCCGGGCCACCACTGTCTCGTACCAGCGCTGGACATTCGGCCGGGACGCACGCGGCACCGGCATGTTGAGCCAGCGATGCGCGCCCGGCGCAACGGCGATATCGGCCATGCCGAAGCGCGCGCCGGCGAGGTAATCACGTGAAGCCAGATGCGCCTCGAGGATGTCCAGCTTCGCCTCCGTCTTGGCGATGGAGGCCTCGATGACAGCCATGTCACGCTTCTCCGCCGGTGTCCGGATCAGACCGATGAAGGCCGGAGCCATCGCCGGCTGCAATTCGGCAATCATCCAGTCCATCCAGCGATCGGCCTCGGCGCGGCGCGAGGGATCCTCCTCCCAGATCCAGCCCGCCCCATAGCGGGCCGCGAGGTAGCGCACGATGCTGCTGGACTCCCAGATGCAGACATCGCCATCCTCCAGAACGGGGATCATGCCGTTGGGGTTCTTGGCCAGATAGGCCGGCTCGCGGTTGCCGCCGAACGCGCCGCCAAGATCGACCCGTTCAAAACTCTGGCCAACCTCACCGGCCGCCCAGACGGCCTTCTGCACATTGATGGAACTGATCCGTCCCCAGATCGTCAGCATGAAGAGCTCCCCGCCACCCTTTGGCCGGACAGACTTTCCTGCCTGACGCCACGGAAAGCAAATCGTTCTATCTGCAGGCGGTCTGCCGCCTCAAGCTCAGGCGAACTCCATGATCACGGCATCGACCGCGAGCGAATCGCCCTCCTTGGCGAGGATCTTCGCGATGGTGACGTCCTTCTCGGCACGCAGCACGTTCTCCATCTTCATCGCTTCGACCATGCAGAGCGCCTCGCCGGCCTTGACTTCCTGGCCGACCTTCACGGACACGGCCTTGACCAGCCCCGGCATCGGGCAGAGCAGGAATTTTCCGGTATCGGCCGCAACCTTCTCCGGCATCAGGGCGGCAAGCTCGGCCTCGCGCGGCGTATAGACATGGGCGCTGGCATAGGCTCCGGCATGGCCAAGCGATACGCCGTTGAGGATCGCCCTCACCTGCGCCGCAATCGAGACACCATCGAGCGTGCCGCGCCAGACCGGTTCACCCGGCCGCCATTCGGAGGCGACCGCCAATGAACGGTCGCCGAAGCTGACGAGGATCGTCTCGCCCTGCTCCGCCACGATGCCCTCGAAGCGCTCACCGCCGAGCGTCACGATGCGGGTGCGTTCGAACTCGACCTTGCGCCATCCCTCCATCTGGGCCGAGACATGTCGCTTGCGCTGGTTGAGACGGTGGTCGCAGGCGATCGCGATAGCGGCCATGCGCAGCGCTATCTCTCCCTTCGGCTGCGGCAGGGAGAAGCCTTCCGGAAACTCCTCGGCGATGAAGCCCGTCGACAAGTGTCCGGCGATCCAGCGCGGATGCTGCATCAGCGCCGAGACGAACGGGATGTTATGGCGGATGCCCTCGATGGCAAAACCGTCGAGAGCACGGGCCTGCGCTTTGATCGCCGCCTCGCGCGTCGGCGCGTGGGTCACGAGTTTTGCGATCATCGGGTCGTAATAGATCGAGATCTCGCCGCCTTCGAAGACACCGGTGTCATTGCGGACGGTCGCCTCGCCATCCGGACCTTCGGCCGGTGGGCGATAGGTCACCAGCCGCCCCGTCGAAGGCAGGAAATTGCGGGTCGGGTCCTCCGCATAGACGCGGGATTCGACAGCCCAGCCGTTCAGCTTGACATCGGCCTGCGTCAGCCGGAGCTTTTCGCCATAGGCGACACGGATCATTTCCTCGACGAGGTCGATGCCGGTGATCATCTCGGTGACGGGATGCTCGACCTGGAGCCGGGTGTTCATCTCTAGGAAGAAGAAGGAGCGGTCCTGCCCTGCGACGAACTCGACCGTTCCGGCCGAATCATAATTCACCGCCTTGGCGAGGGCCACCGCCTGCTCGCCCATCTTGCGCCGGGTCGCCTCGTCGAGCAGCGGCGACGGCGCCTCCTCGACGACTTTCTGGTTGCGGCGCTGAATCGAGCACTCGCGCTCGCCGAGATAGATGACGTTGCCGTGCTTGTCGCCAAGCACCTGGATCTCGATATGACGCGGGTCGACGATGAACTTCTCGATGAAGACGCGGTCGTCGCCAAATGAGGACGCCGCTTCCGATTTCGCCCGGGCAAAGCCCTCGGCGACTTCCCCGGCCGAATGGGCAATGCGCATGCCCTTGCCGCCGCCGCCGGCAGAGGCCTTGATCATCACGGGATAGCCGATCTCGTCGGCGATCTTCACGGCTTCGGTGGGATCTTCGATGACGCCGAGATGGCCGGGCACGGTCGAGACCTTTGCCGCGGCGGCCGCCTTCTTCGACTCGATCTTGTCACCCATCGCGGCAATCGCGCCGGGATTGGGGCCGATGAAGACGATACCTGCATCCCTGAGCGCCTGGGCGAAGGCCTCGCGCTCGGACAGGAAACCATAGCCGGGATGGACAGCCTCTGCCCCCGTCGCCTTGCAGGCGGCGATGATCCTGTCGATCAGCAGATAGGATTCGGCCGCGGGCGCCGCGCCGACATGGACCGCCTCATCCGCCATCTCGACGTGGAGCGCGTCGCGGTCGGCATCCGAATAGACGGCAACCGTCTTGATGCCCATCCGCCGCGCCGTCTTGATGACACGGCAGGCGATCTCGCCACGGTTCGCGATCAGAATCTTCGTGAACATGGGTGGCGTCTCCCGGCTGTCTGAAAACACTGTGACAGTCGGGGTTTATTGGAGGCCGCAGCCCGCGTCCACTGATGCGAAAGTTCGGGAATGGGCGGCGGGCTGTGCGCGACCGCCTGATCAGTTCGTCCGAAGAACGCGTTCGAGGCGCTGGCCCGGCACCATGAACGTGCTCTTGCGCATGGCGAAGGCGATCAGCATCTCGTCGCAGCGATCCGCCTCGCGCACGATCTCGAAGGCGATGCGTCGCGCCGTCTCGGTCGGGCCGTCGCCAGCAGAGAGCGTCGTCACCAGCCAATGTGCCTTCTCGCGATCGATCACGCCTGTCGGGCGGCTTTCCCAGACAGCGAAGTCGACGACCAGAGTGACCAGGTAATTGGCGAAGGAGGCGCTGGTCGCGACGACCGCGCGATCCAGCGCAATCAGAACATCGATGACATCGCGCGTCATCACGCTATCGACCAAGATTTCGCGCTGAAGCATCTTGGTGTCTTGATCGTCGATCGCGTGCTTTTCCATCACGCGATCGACGAATTCACGGAGCTCATGACCAATCATCGTTCGACTCCTGCCCAGCTTTATTTTGCGCCGGTGCGTTCCTGTTGTGGGAACACCATGACGCGGCACCCGCCAGCAGGTGGTTAACGGCCAAATCTGAACTTCTGTTCAGGTTAAACGGTCCTGATCGGACGTGGTTGCGAGGATGTTACTGAAGTGCCGCCATGCATCGGGTCGCGGTCGAAATCCGGCACCGAATCGGTTTCCGCTCGACGGCACGCCGTCCTGCTCGCCGCGATGACGGAACCTCCGCGCGCCTCTCTTACGGACAGGGCGTTTCGGCTGCACAGTTTGCGGCGATTTCCAGTTCGACCGGGACGTCGGCGCGAAGGAGCGAAGCGGGGACATGGATCAGTCTTCGCGCCGATCCGACGGCGCGAAGAGACTGTGGAACCCGATCGGAGCGGAACGTCGCAGTGCCCTCGCCGCCGCCCTCAGGTCGGCTCAGCCACCGCGAGCCCGTCAATGATGCCCGTCAACTCGGCACAATCGGTGAGGACATGGCGCGCGCCGAGCGCCTGCAGGGATGCCACCGGCTGGAAGCCCCAGGAGACGGCTACCGGCGTGACCCTAGCGGCAACCGCCATCTGGATATCGAAGGAACTGTCGCCGACCATCAGGGTACGTTCCGGTCGCGCGCCGGTTTCCCTCATCGCCTGCAGGATCATGTCGGGATGGGGCTTGGACGGTGCATCATCGGCCGTCTGGATCGTCGCCATGTGCTGACGCCAGCCATAGCGCTCGACGATGTAGTCCGCGCCCCGACGGGACTTGCCGGTCGCGATGCCGAGCACCGTATCGGGCCGCGCAACCAGCGCGTCCAGCATAGCGGCAACGCCCGGGAAGAGCGGCTCGGCGAGGCTTGGATCGGTCTCGGCCTGCCGCCGCATGGCGCCGAAGACCTCCCTATAGGTTTCCGTCAGCTGGTCGTCGGGGCGTTCCAGCCCCGCAAGCTGCATCAGCGCAATATCGAGCGTCAGCCCGACGATGCCGAGCCCCGCCTCGCGGCCTGGATAGACCAGGCCGCAACGCTTGAAGGTCTCGACCTGGGCGCCGAGGATGATGGCGGCTGAATCGATCAGCGTGCCGTCGAGATCGAATATGACGAGGTCCATGCAGGCGCTTTACCGTGGATCGCGACTGCGATCCACTGCACCCGGCGCGGCTCCGTCATGAACGGCTCTCGCGGGCGCAGTCCGCGACCGCCTTGCGCAGGTCCTCGCCATCGAGCCCTTTCGCGCGGCTCTCCTTGCGACATTCGGCACGAGCCGCCAGATCGGGCCGCTTCGCCTTGAAACAGGCGGCCAGCGCGTCGCGCCGCGCAGCGCCGGTCAGGCCACCCTCATCGGCCTCCGTCTTGCAGGCGGTACGCGCCGTCACGGCCGTGGGCTTGCCGTCGCGCGTCAGCCCATCGCGGGCATAGAGTTGGACGCCCGGAAACTTTGCCTGCATGCAATCGCGCATGGCCTGGCGCAAATCGTCGCCACTCAGCGCAATATGTTCGGCGACACAATCCTGCCGCGCCTTGGCGCGCTCGACGCGCGGCACAGGCTCATCCGCCGCTGCAGCAGCAGCTTGCGGGGCGGTTGGTGACTGCGCAGCGGCAGATGTGGCAAGCGAAAGGGTCAGGCCGGCAAGAACGAAGGCGAAACGCGTCATGGGAGCACCTGCGTAAGAGTGACGAGAACAAAATTAGAACATATCTGTTTTTGTTCCGCAAGTGTTCTCTTACGCAAGGTAACGCCAACTCCTACTCGTCGGGCGCGTCCACGATCGGGTCATAGCGCTCGTCCTCGAAACCGAGCAGATTCCAGGACTGGCGCATATGTGGCGGCAGCGGCGCGCTGACATCGATCGTGCCCTTGCCGCGCGGATGCGGCAGCACGATGCGGCGAGCCAGCAGATGCAGCTTGTTCTGGATGCCGCCCGGCAGCTCCCAGTTCTGAATGTTGAAGTATTTGGGATCACCGACGATCGGGTGGCCGATATGGGCCGCATGTGCACGCAACTGATGGGTGCGGCCGGTCACCGGTTTCAGCGAGAGCCAGCCGAGCTTCTGCGCCGCGGTCTCGACCACGGCGTAATAGGTCACGGCATGCATCGCACCGTCGTCGCCATGTTTGGCGACCGCCATCCGCTGATCGCCATCATAGGCTTCCTCGCGGGCGAGATAGGTCGAGATCCGGCCCTGCCGGACGCGCGGGACGCCGGCAACCAGCGCCCAGTAGACCTTGCGGGCCGAGCGCGAACGAAAGGTCTTTGCCAGCGTCGCCGCCGCAAAGCGCGATTTGGCGATGACGAGGCAGCCGGACGTATCCTTGTCGAGCCGGTGCACGAGGCGCGGCTTCTGGCCGTCCTTGCCGGTCAGGGCATCGAGCATGCCGTCGACATGGCGCGTGGTGCCCGAGCCGCCCTGCACGGCCAGGCCGGCAGGCTTGTTGAGGACCATGACATCGTCATCCTCGTAGAGCGTGATCGAGCGCAGGAACTCGACCGTGTCGGAATCGGCCCTGGCCGACCGCGGACGCTCCGCCTGCTGCTCGAGCTTCAGCGGCGGAATGCGCACAGTCTGGCCGGCCTCGAGCCGGTCCTTGCTGTCGGCGCGCTTGCCGTTGACGCGCAGCTCGCCCTTCCGGACGATCCGCTGGATATGGCTGAAGGACAGCTGCGGAAAGCGTGTCTCAAGGAAGCGATCGATCCGCATCTCGTTCTCGTCCGGCGTCACGACGAGTTGCTGAACGCCGGTGGCAAGCACCTCTGCGGTCACGGCCTTGACCTCGGCCCGCGTCGGTCCGGCTGGGCGCTGTGCCCGTTGCACTGGCGACCTGCCAACCGGTGCGCGGCGCGCGACGTCCTCGCCCTCGCCCGGCCTGGCCTGGCCCGAAGCGCGCGCCGGCCGGCGCGCGTCATGGCTTGGCCGCTTCTTCCCGGCACCGGCCGCGGGAGGCCTGCCGCCGCGACCCGTTTGCCCCTTGCCGCCGGAGCCCTTGCTGCCGGAGCCCTTGCCACCTTGCCTCATGATAGCCCCCGGACGAGTGCGAGCCCACCGACCAGCGCTGCCAGAGACAGCGCGACGGAGCCCAGAACATAAATGGTGGCGAAGCCCAGTTGGCCGCGCTCCCAGAGCAGAACGGCCTCAAGCGAGAAGGCCGAGAAAGTCGTGAATCCACCCAGGACGCCCGTGGTCAGGAAGAGGCGCGCCTGTTGCGACCAGCCCTCGCCCGCCCTGAAGGCGAGCCAGCCGACGATCAGCCCCATGATCCCCGAACCGAGAATATTGATGGCCATTGTGCCATAGGGAAAACCCGTCCCCAGCCATTTCAGCGAGGTGTAGTTGACGCCGTGTCGCAGCGCGCCGCCGATGCCGGCGCCCAGGAAGACGAGAAACGTGGATGTCATCGTCCTGCAATAGCCAGCACACCCGACCTGCACAAACGAAATCCGGTCTCARCCCCCGACAATCACGGGAGTGCGCCCTCTCACGGCGCAATTGACACACCCGGATCCCGTAACGACAGATGACCACTGACAACAATGCCTTGGAGCCGCCCGCCACCGATGACCGCCGTGACAGGCCGCGCTGAGGAGAAGCCCTGCCTGCATCGCACCTGGGCGATCGCAGCCTCGGCCTTGCTTGCCTTGCCGGCCTTCGCAGCACTGACCGGGGAAGCAGTCGCACTCCCGCCGCCCAAGGGCCTGAAACCCGCCCGCCCCCCGAGCCTTGCGCGCAGTTGCACGATCACGCCGACCGAGCTTGAGCCCCTCTTCGGCGGCGAGGCCGATCCCCGCCGGCAAATGGAGGACGAAAGCAGCGATGACGAGGAGGAGGACGATGACGAGGACAGCATCCCTGGCCTGATCCTGCCCGGCTCCGCCACCTGCCTCTCGGTGTCGGGCACCGTAAGCGCTGGCCTGCAGAATGACAGTGTCCGGGCATCGCGCTCCGTTTCCCTGCCGCAGTCGAGCCTGACATCCTTTCCGACAAGCGCGAGTATTCGCATCGCGACGTCGCATGATCTCGCCTCCGGGCTGCGCGTCGGCAGCGCCTTCTCCTTCACCATGCAGAGCCCGACCGACGATGTCGCAGGACTCACTTTCGACGAGGCGACGGTGTTGGTCGGGCCCTGGATTTTCGGCCTGGACACCTCGCGCTTCAGCTTCTGGACGGGCRACGAGTTCATCTTCAGCACGCGGGTGCCAAGTCGGACCGTCGGACTGTTGGCCCTGGAATTGCCCTTGACGGAGACCTGGATCGCGACACTTGCAATGGAAGATCCCGCGTTGGGCACGACCTCGACCCTGCCGGTTGCGGCCGGCCGCATGCCGGATGGCGTGGCACGGCTCGTCTACCAGTCCGGGCCATGGACGTTGCATGGCGCTTTGGCACTGCGCGACATCTCCGGCCGAAACTCCCGCTTGGGACGCGCCGGAATTCTGGGCGTTACCTATGAGGCCGAGATGCTGGGGCGCCCCGGCAGCATCACGGCCCAGGTCGCAGGCGCGGTCGACGCGGCGCCCTATATCGGCTCGCAACTCGACGCCGCCGTCGTTCGGACGGTGCTCCTCGGCAGCGACCCGACCCGCGGCTTCTCGACCGCCCTTGTGATGCGGCGGGAATGGACCGACGAGATCGCGACCAATTTTTACGTCAGCCGCTACCAGCTATCGGTTCCGCTGATCGACCAGGCCAAARGCAAGATCAGCATCGACCGCGCCGCCGCCAATCTGGTCTGGACACCGATCGAGGGTCTCAAGGCCGGGATCGAAGCGTCGGTCGCGCAAGCCCGGATATCCCTGACTGGCCGGCAGGTCGCCGCAGGGCTGGCGGGGCGCCTAATCTCGACTCAAGTCTTCATAGAGCGCGCGTTCTGATGCATCGGCCCGAAAAATGAAGCGCGGTTCCCGGAAAGGCCGATGCCAACGCAGAAGGCCAGATGATCGGGCCCGATACCTGACCGATGGTCTGATCTTCTACCTGCTGCGCTCCGCCCTGAGCTTTTCCCAGTATTCCAGCCGCTTTCGGATCTCGCGCTCGAAGCCACGCTCGGGTGGATCGTAGAACAGCTGCCGGCCGAGCGCATCCGGCCAGTAGTTCTGGCCGGAGAAAGCATCGGGTGCGTCGTGGTCATAGGCGTAGTCAGCGCCGTAGCCCTCTTCCTTCATCAGCTTCGTCGGCGCGTTCAGAATGGTCTTGGGTGGCATCAGCGAGCCGCCCTCCTTGGCCGCGCGCCGCGCCGCCTTGTAGGCGATATAGGCCGCATTCGATTTGGGCGCCGTCGCCAGATAGATCACCGTGTTGGCGAGCGCGAGCTCGCCCTCGGGGGATCCCAGTTGTTCATAGGTCTCGGCCGCGGCGCGGGCATGGACGAGCGCCYGCGGGTCGGCGAGCCCGATATCTTCGACCGCCATGCGCACCAGCCGCCGCGCCAGGAAACGCGGATCCTCACCGGCATCGAGCATGCGGGCGAAGTAATAGAGAGCCGCATCCGGATCAGAGCCGCGGATCGTCTTATGCAGTGCCGAGATCAGGTTGTAGTGGCCGTCCTGCGCCTTGTCGTAGATCGGTGCGCGACGCTGGATCACCTCGGCGAGACCGGCCTCGTCGAAGATCTCGTCCGGCTTGGCGGCACGCCAGATTTCCTCGGCCAGCGTCAGTGCCGCCCTCCCGTCGCCATCGGCAAAGCGGGCAACCGCCAGCCGCGCCTCCGGCGTCAACGGCAATTCCTTGTTCTCCAGCACCTCGGCCCGGCCGAGCAGAAAGAGCAGCGCGTTCTCGTCGAGGGATTGGAATGTGAGCACCCGCGCCCGCGACAGAAGTGCGGCGTTGAGCGCGAAGGACGGATTCTCGGTTGTGGCACCGACCAGCGTGATCGTGCCGTCCTCCATGACTGGCAGGAACGCATCGAGCTGAGTGCGGTTGAAGCGATGGATCTCGTCGACGAAGAGCAGCGTGCCCTTGCCTCCCAGCCGTCGCCCGCGCGCTGCCTCGAACACCTTCTTGAGGTCCGCGATCCCGGAGAAGATCGCGCTGATCTGCTCGAACCCGAGATCGACCGCACCGGCGAGCAGGCGCGCGACCGTCGTCTTCCCGGTGCCCGGCGGCCCCCAGAAGATCAGGCTGCCAATAGAGCCCGAGGCCAGCAGTCGCGTGAGCGCGCCATCCGGCCCCGTCAGGTGCTCCTGCCCGGTGACCTCGGCCAGCGTCGTCGGCCGCAAACGGTCGGCAAGCGGGCGCGGCCCCGCCTTGTCGAGGCCGGAAGCGGAAAAGAGGTCGCTCACCCCGGGAAGACCGATGTCACGGTCTGTCCGGCACGCGAGATCGTCACCTCCCAGGCGCGCTTGCGCTKACGCAGGGCCGCCTCGACATCTCGCGAGCGCTCCATGCGCTCTCCGTTCAGGGCCAGGATGATGTCGCCCTTCTGGAAACCGACGCGAGCCGCAAGGCTGCCTTCCTCGATGGCACTGACCACGACGCCTTCGGTTCCGGCATCGATCGAAAGCTCCTCGGCAACCGCCGGCGACAGGTTGAGCACCGTCAGCCCCGAAAGCGGCGTGCGGCCCGAAAGCGTCACGGTTTCGCGCGGCCGCGTCTCGGGCGCCGGAACGAGCTTCACCGGAACCACCAGGCGCTTGCCGCCGCGCAGGACGGTCAGAGAGGTCGTACCCCCGATCGGGCGGGTCGCGAAACGATAGCCGAAGGCCTCGGGATCATCGACGGCGACTCCGTCAAGCGCGAGGATGACGTCCGAACGCTTGAGCCCGCCCTCGGCGGCCGGCCCCTTCTCGACCACGCTGGCAACGACCGAGCCGGCCGGGCGGTCGAGCCCAAGCCCGTCGGCGACATCGGCCGTCAGTGCCTGCAGCCTGGCGC
>NZ_JBFTRC010000191.1:0-15232 GCF_056399325.1 Allobosea sp. 01N443 | reverse complement strand
GTTTCCGGAGGTTCGAGACCATGGCGCTGGCCGGCCCGTCGAGCGCCGCGATCGCCTATAAATAGCGGGATTGCCGATCGCGCTCGTCGCGAGGTGCCGTCTGCAGGGAGGACGCCCCAGCTCCGCCGGATCGGGTGACCCGGCGGGACCGGTCAGGGCGCGGGATCGGCTACGCTGCCTTGCGGTTGATCCCGGATTCGGCGAGCTTGCTGAGCTTCTTGTCGGCCGCGAATTCCTCGTCGAGATTCTGCTGCAGCAGGGTGGCGCAGTCGTTGCGGCCAAGCTGCTTGGCCCAGGCCGTCAAGGTGCCGTAGCGCGTGATCTCGTAGTGTTCGACGGCTTGCGCGCAGGCGATGATCGCGGCATCGACCACCTGCTTGTCGGCGACCTCACCCAGAACCTCGTCGGCTTCCTCGAGGATGCCGTCGATCGCCGGGCAATCCACGCCCTTCGCCTCCGCGCCATGTTGCTTGAAGACCTGTTCCAGCCGCTTGATATGACCTTCGGTTTCGCCGCGATGCGCGGTCAGCCCCTGCTTCAGCTGCGGGTCCGTGGCCTTGTCGATCATCTTCGGCAGCGACTTGTGGATCTGCTTCTCCGCGTAATAGATATCTTGAAGCGTGTGGACAAAGAGATCGTCCATCGTCTTGATGTCCTTGGAAAAAAGTCCCATTCCGTCCTCCTAGTTCTGATCCCCGCCGACGCCGGTTGATCGGGCGCGCTTGCTGCCTGACCAACGTATTGGCCGCCGGCCTGTTCCACGCCGCCGGGGCTTTTGGCCATGGCGAAGGAACCCGGCTGTCAGGGTCTTGGCTGAGCTGCTCGCCAGCCATGCCGCTTCGACAGGTTGTCAGCGATTGGGGGGAAGCCGTCCTGCGACGGGACGTTGTGGCCGCTCCGCCGCTGCGGAGCAGCGCCTCGCCGCGTCGCGAAAACCTCGTTCATTCATGGAGAAGGCAACAAAAAAGGAGCGTCGCCGCTCCTTGCCATTCCAACGCTATAGCGTGCCTGGGGGCTTGCGGCAAGACGCCGGTCACCCCCTATGAACGCTGCCCTCGACCTGAACCATGGGGAAAGGGAATAGCGAAATGCGTATCCTATTATCGACTTACGGGTCGCGCGGCGACGTTGAACCGATCGTGGCCCTGGCGGTGGAGTTGCGGGCACTCGGCCTCGAGGTGCGGTTATGCGCGCCGCCGGACGCGGAGTTCGCAACGCTGCTGGCCCGTGCCGGCATCCCGTTGGTACCCTTCCGCAAATCGTGGCGCGCATGGGCGGAGCAACCCTCGACCGCGGAGGAGCGGGTCGTGAGCGTCGACGCCTTCGTGGCCGGGTTCATCGCAGCGACCTATGACACCCTCGCCGAGGCAGCCGAGGGCTGTGACATGCTCGTCGCGAGCGGCATGTTGCATTTCGTCGCGCGGTCGGTGTCCGAGACGGTCGCCGTCCCTCACCGGTTCGCGATCTTCTGTCCGAGTTTGCTGGACGCCCAGGGCTGGCACGCGCAGGTCGGCGCGCCGATCAACGCCCAWCGGGCGTCGATCGGCCTGCCGCCGGTGGAGGACCTCCCGGCCTTCCTGTTCACCGGTCGGCCCTTGGTGGCAGCGGACCCGACCCTGTGTCCCGAAGTGACGCCCGGAGCGCTTCCTGTCATCCGAACCGCGGCATGGATATTGCCGGACGAAAGACCACTCCCGGCGAATCTGGTGGCGTTCCTGGATGCCGGCGCAGCGCCCGTCTATGTCGGCTTTGGCAGCATGCGCGTCCCCAACGACAGCGCCCGTGTCGCCATAGAGGCGATCCGCGCGCAGGGCCGCCGTGCTCTCGTCGCCCGGGGCTGGGCCGACCTGGGCTTGATCGACGACGGCGCCGACTGCCTTGCCATCGGCGAGGTGAACCAGCAGGCCCTGTTCGGTCGCGTGGCCGCCATTGTCCATCATGGCGGGGCGGGTACGACGACGACGGCGTCCCGGGCCGGCACGCCTCAGGTCGTTGTCCCCCAAGCGGTGGACCAGTTTCACTGGGCTGCCAGGGTGACCGAACTCGGCATCGGAGCTGCGCACGATGGCCCGACTCCGACCTTCGCGTCGCTGTCGGCGGGGCTCGGTACAGCCCTGAGGCCTGAAACCGGTGCCAGAGCAGCCACCCTGGCGGGCGCGATCCGCACCGACGGGGCGGCGTCAGCCGCGAGGCTGCTGGTCGATGCGACATTCGACGGCTGGTGAAGCAGGCCGCCAGGGACAGGGCGCGCGTGCTTCTGGGAGGTGCCGGCCATTCGCTCATCTGAATGATGACCGGACCGCCGTTGTCGTGGAACCTCGCTTAGGGCCCGACGTTTCCTGCGCAGCCGGGCCCGACAACACGGAGGCCACCATGCGAGACGGTTACGGACGGAAGATCCCCACGACGGATGCGGCAGCCATCCTCCCCCACGGACGGGGCGAGCAGGGCAAGAACCAGGACAACCGGGGCGAGCGCATGCGCGATCGCGCCCCCTCCGGGCAGAGCCCCGAGAAGGCAGCCGAGCGCCCTCCTCCCGGCATTTGCGAAACCTGAGGTGATGACGATGACAGCCGAGAAGCATACCGACGCGCCGGTGCCCTATCGGACGGCGCAACGGCCGGGACAATCGGGCGCACCGGAACAGCGTCGCCCGGGCCCGAGCCCCTTGTCGAAGCATCAGACCGGGCCGCATGCCCCGTTCGAGGCCGATGAGCACGACAGCGCCGCCACGATCAGACATGGGGGCCAGCCTGAGCCGAAGAAGCCGGGCTGAGGCCTGGCCTGGGCCATGGCGGGGCTGGGCCCAGGGCTCAGTCCCGATAGATGCGTGGCGCGTCCTGGACGCTGGGCACGGTTCGGAACATCCTGACCCCGAAGCCGGCCACAAGCGCCAGTACGGTGAGCCAGATCAGGATGTCGAGAAAGCGCGAGCGCATGACAGGTTTCGCCCGGCATCGATGAGGACTGCAACTGCAACCCGGGCCGGCGCCATCCGGTTCCGCGCGACGTTGCAGAAAAGGTGATACGATCGTGTCCTCGACAGGCATACCCGGTGAGGTGTTGCTGAAGCTCGGATTTCCCGAAAACCGACTCCCTGAAGCATCGGCTTTTCGGGCCGATGCTAGTAGCCGCCGATGATCGGGAGGATCTCCCCGGTGATGTAGCTGGAGCAGTGCGGCGAGGCGAGGAAGACATAGGCCGGGGCGATTTCCTCCGGCTGGGCCGGGCGCTTCATCGGTGTCTGCGCCCCGAATGTCGCGACATCCTCGGCCGTCTTGTCGGATGGATTGAGCGGCGTCCAGACGGGACCGGGCGCGACCGCATTGACCCTGATCCCGCGCGGCACGAGATGGGCGGCGAGCGAGCGGGTAAAAGCATGGATGCCGCCCTTCGTCATGGAATAGTCGATCAGCGCCTCACTGCCCATCAGCCCGGTGACGGAGCCGGAATTCACGATGGCGCCGCCGACTTTCATATGGTCGAGGGCCGCCTGCGACATGTGGAAATAGCCGTAGAGATTGGTCTTCAGCGTCGTGTCGAAATGCTCTTCGCTCAGATCCTCGAAACGTGGGGAATGGACCTGGAAGGCGGCGTTGTTGACGAGCACATCGAGCTTGCCGAAGGTCTTGACGACCTTGGCCACCGCCTTCCGGCAGAAGCCTGAATCCCGGACATCGCCGGGGATGACGAGGCAGCGCCGCCCCTCGGCCTCGATCGCCTGCCCGGTCACCTTCGCGTCCCCGGCCTCGCCGAGATGCAGGATCGCGACATCGGCACCCTCGCGCGCGAAGAGCACGGCGACCGAGCGTCCGATCCCGGAATCGCCGCCCGTGATGATGGCGACCTTGCCCTCGAGTTTGCCCGAGCCCTTGTAATAGGGCGCATCATACATCGGGGCCGGATCGAGCACGGCCTCCGAACCCGGCTTGGCCTGATGCTGCTTCCTGAAGGGCGGCTCGGGATAACGTCGCGCCCCAGCCTGCATCGCGCCGGATTTCGCCTCTGCCGGCTTCGCATCCGACCGCGCCACCTGCCTCTGGATCCGGCGCTGCTGCTGGATCGCGGAATTTGTCGCGCTGTTCGGCTTTGCCGGGCTCCTGGGTTCCGCTTGTGGCTTGGTCTTGGTCTGAACCTTGCTGGATTTCGCCATCACGGCCTCCGTGCAATCGCATTCCGGAGTTGAACGGGCGCCGCGGGCCCGGGTTCCATTGCCGGTGCGGGATCGGCGCGCTCTGTTCGGGCGYCCGTCCTGATCGCCCTGCTCGCCACCGAGCTGCACGGTGACGCGTTCTCCCCCTGTCCTCCGAACACGCAGCCGCCTCAGTCCGAGCCGTTTGCCCGCGAAACGATGCTGGGCGGAACAGGCCACGACCATTGTCTCGGAGGCGATGTGCTCGCAGACGAGATCTGGTGCGATGTCGAGGAGATAGCGCAGCCCGATCATCGCTTCGCCGCGCCGGACCCGGTCGCTCACCTCAGCGCTGGTCGCGGTGCTGATCGAGAGATCGACCTTGGGATGATCGGCAGCGAAGCGCTTGAGAACCGCGGTGAGGTTCGTCCCGGCTAGCGTGCCCACTGCCACGATCGCGACACGGCCGGCGACCTCCGTGCGCAGCGCCTTGATCGCGCTTTCCGCGTCGCGCAGCGCCGCAAGCACGCGTTCGGCGTGCGGCAGCAGCGCGCGGCCGGCTTCGCTGAGCACCACGCCCCCGGACGCGCGCTCGAAGACCGGCACGCCGAGTTCGTCCTCGAGCAAGGCGATGCGCCGGCTGATCGCCGGCTGCGAACGGCCGAGTACCTCCGCGGCGCTGGAAAAACCATTGGCCTGATGGATGGTGACGAAAGTCAGAAGCGCTTCGTTRTCCAGGCCCATGAAAGACACGCCCATGCAAAAAACTGATCGGCCTTAGAGAAACTATGATTTCGACGGATGCCTGGGCAAGCGCTATCGAAGAGGAAGCAAAGATGGCGCCGCGGCGCGAACCGGACGGAGCAGCACCATGACGGCGAGGATTTCGGCGCCTGCAGCCCCTGCTCCCGCGTTATCTCAGTACCACTCCCCGGCCCATGTTCGCGCTGCGCCATCGCATCCCGATCCAYACCCCTATTACGGCCGGCTCGCCCGCGAACGTCCCTTCTCCCGGGACGAGGCCAATGGCTGGTGGGTGGCGGCGAGCGCTGCCGCGGTCACCGAAGTCCTGACCAGCGCGATCTGTCTGACCCGCCCCTTGAGCGAGCCCATCCCTGCGGCGCTGCAGGGCGGCGCAGCAGCGGAGATCTTTGGCCGGCTCGTGCGCCTGCGGGATGACGAGGCGCGGGGCAGGCTGAAGGAGGCGGTCACGAACGCCGTGCGCGGCCTCGATCTCGGCGAGGTCGCGGCCCTGGCACACAGGCGTGCGGCCGAGCTCGACGACGAACTCGGGCCGAGGCTCGATGAAGCGACCACGACGCAGTTCATGTTCGCACTGCCCGTGCAGGTCATCGCGCTGCTGCTCGGCATTCCCCGCGAACGCTTCGGCGACGTCATGGGGTGGCTTGGCGCCTATGGGACCGCAGCCGCAGCTGCTGGAACCGGAATTCCCGCGCTGACGCCCGACTTGCTGACATCAGGACATCAAGGCGCGCAGGCGCTGTTTGACCTCGCCAGTGCCGTCGGGAAGGCCGACGCGCAGCGGGGCCCGTTATTCCAGGCGCTGCTGCGCGAAGCGACGCGTTTCGGCTGCGACGACGAAAGGGATGTGATCGCCAACGCCCTTGGCTACATGGTCCAGGGTTTCGCCGGAATGGCCTCGCTGATCGGGTTGACGCTGCTCGCACTGGCCCGGCGGCCGGAACTCCTCCGGCAGGTCGAGGCCGATCGGACATGCCTGCGGCCGCTCATCCAGGAGGTGGCGCGCTGCGATACCGTCACCAGCAGCACCTTCCGTTTCATGGCGCGCGACGGCAGGATTGCCGGACATAAGCTTCGTCAGGGCGATCTGATCATCGTGCTTCTGGCGGCCGCGAACCGCGATCCCGCGCTCAATCCCGAGCCGGATCGCTTCGATATCGCGCGCAGGGACCGCAGATCCCTGGAGTTCGGCGCCGGTCGCCATGTCTGCCCCGCGGACAAGGTCGCAGCTCTGATCGTCGAGATCGCGGTCGGGCATCTGCTGACGCGCGGCGTGCCGCTGGAGCGCCTGGAGGCCGGCCTGTCCTATGCCGCCTCGGGGCATGTCCGCACGCCCTTGTTCAAGCGCTGAGTGGCTGTCCGCGAAACGGAACCCCTGAAAGCCGATAGTCCATGCTGCGCCCATGCCAGGCGTCCAGCGGCGGCAACGCGGCACGCACAACATCTCTCGCCGGATCACGCCCTGACGTAACGGCGCTCTTGCCGGCTCGCATGAAGCTGCTAGCATCCGCGTAAGCTCTTCCTGCGCCTACCTTCCCCCGACATTCCAGTGAATCCGACGTTTCTGCGTTCCCTGAGCGAGATGCGGCCCAATGGACAAGAAGCTTACGCCACCTTCGCTCAAGGAAATCGTATCGCAATTGCGATATGACTGGTTCGGCAAGGATGTGCAGCAGACTCCGACCGTCAGCTATGTTTGGACCGCCGATCAATTCGGTCATTTCGGCCTCGGCTTCCAGATCACCTTCCTGTTCAGCTGGATACTCGCCGCCCTCTTCACCGATCTTCCGGCCTGGAAGACTGCGATCATCGCTGCCCTGCTCAATATGCTGCTCTGGATCGTCAAGGAGGTGCTCGACATCGTCCGCGAGCGCCGGCGCCAGGGCCCGCTCTTTCCGTTCAACCGCCGCGAGCTCTGGTGGAATGTCGCGACCGCGCTGTTCTTCATCGGCGCGGGCGCGATCGTCGCCGGCGCCTCGGGGCTCGGCGGCGTCCAGGCCATCGTCGCGCTGCTGGTCATGCTCGTGCCCGCCACGCTGCTGGTGCTCTGGTGGGTGAAGCGCAAGATGACCTTCCAGCAGGTCGGCCTGCCCTTCCTGTTCCGCCTGACCAATCTCTGCTCGACCATAGAAAGGCCGGATCCCGGCTACCGCGACGCGCTGATCGCCCTGTCGGAGCCGCCGACGAAGGGCGCGAACGCGCCGCGTTTTCCGCATGTGCTGCTCACCGGCACGGTCGGCTCGGGCAAGACCTGCCTCGCCTGCGGCATCGGCACCGAATACGCCTTCCGGCTCGGGATTGCGCGCTACACCACCCTGGTGAAGCTGTTCGAGGCCGCGGTCGAGCGCAAGGAAGACGCCGATTCCGGCCACCCGCCGCTCGAGGAACAGGATGGCCGCATCCTCTGGCCCTGGCGCAATGTCGACCTGCTCATCGTCGACGATGTCGATGCGCTCCTGGTCGAGCCGCCGCTGCCGAAGCCGACCACGGCGACTGCGGCCGAAGCCACGGCAAAGCGCCCGGTCGACCAGAGCGCGCTGCGCAGGATCGTCTTCAACCAGCTCGCGATCGTCGGCATCCAACGCTTCCGGACGCGGCGCACGGTCTGGGTCGTCAGCGATCCCAGCGAGGCGGAGGAGTGGCGCAACACCATTGCCGAGGCGCTCGGCCTGCCCGTGGGCGACGACACCGCCCTGCCCGTCATCCGCCTGCTCAGGGACGAAAAGGCGCTCGCCGCGATGGCCAAGACGCGGGCTTAGGCAAGACGAGGGCCTGGGCAAGAGGCGGGGCTGGGCAAGACCGGGGTCGGAGGGAGGCCGGAGCGAGTGGATTGAATCGGACGTCTGGCTCCCGCACGGGCGTCCTACTGGCAGGGAAGACCGACGCGGTCCAACCGGTTAGCGGGCTGCCGGAATGCCGCAGGAGGGTGGCTTCCGGACGTCGAGCGCATCGGCACGGCCGGGCCGGATCGCGCCAGAGGAGACGTTCGGTCTCCTTTGCATATTCCGAGCTTTCGAGCTTACGTTCAGTGGCTGTGTCAATGCAGGCTGGTTCAATGCACGAGAACGACCAGAATGCCGGTGGGCTCCGCTTTGACGTCGTCGCGGGGCTTACGGCGGCTGCCGTCGTGCTGCCCAAGGCCATGGCATACGCTACTGTGGCGGGCCTGCCGGTGCAGGTTGGCCTCTACACATCCCTTGTGCCAATGGCCGTCTACGGATGGCTCGGCTCCTCCCGCGTGCTCAGCGTCAGTTCCACCACCACGCTCGCGATCCTGACTGGCGCCCAGCTCGGTGCAGTCGTCCCGGACGGCGACCCGGCCAAGCTGCTCACCGCGACGGCGACGCTGACCGCCCTGGTTGGCGCCTTGTTGCTGCTCGCCAGGCTCGTGCGCCTGGGCTTCCTCGCCAATTTCATCTCGGCACCGGTCCTCACCGGCTTCAAGGCCGGCATCGGCCTCGTCATCCTGCTGGACCAGGCCCCCAAGCTCTTCGGAGTGCACATCACCAAGCAGTCCTTCTTTGCCGACATTCTAAGCGTCGTGCGCGCGCTTCCGGAGACGTCGCTGCTCACTGCCGCAGTGGCGGCGGCGACCGCGATCGTTCTGATCGGGATGGAGCGTCTGAAGCCGCATTCACCCGCCCCACTCATCGCAGTGGCCACCGCCATCGCAGCGTCATGGATCTTTCACCTGGGCGCTCAGGGTGTCTCGACCGTAGGGCATATCCCGCAGGGCCTTCCCTCAGTGACGCTCCCCGATCTTGCGTTGGTGCAGCAACTGCTGCCGGGAGCGCTCGGGATTGCCCTGATGAGTTTCACCGAAACCATTGCTGCAGGCCGGGCTTTCGTTCGACCTCGCGATCCTCCGATCAATGCCAATCGCGAGCTGGTGGCGACAGGCGCAGCCAACATTGCCGGCTCCTTGCTCGGCGCGATGCCGGGCGGCGGCGGCACATCGCAAACGGGCGTTGTTCGCGCGGCGGGCGGGCGAACCCAGGCTGCCTCGCTGGTGACAGCGGCGGCGGCCCTTGCAACCATGCTCCTGTTCGCACCTTTGCTCGGGCTCCTTCCGAATGCCACGCTGGCAGCCATCGTCATCGTCTACTCAATTCCGCTTATCCAGCCGGCGGAGTTCAACGCCATTCGCAAGGTGCGCAGGATGGAGTTCGGCTGGGCGATCGTCGCAACCATTGGCGTCCTGATCTTTGGAACCCTTCAGGGTATCGTCATCGCGGTCATCCTTTCGCTGATCGGCCTGGCCAGCCAGACATTCCATCCCCGGATTACGGTCATCGGCCGCAAGCGCGGAGCCGACGTGCTCCGCCCTCTCGATCCTGAAAACCCTGATGACGAAACCTTCGAGGGGTTGTTGATCCTGCGGCCGGAAGGGCGGCTCTTCTTCATCAATGCCCAGGATGTGGCTGACCAAATCACCGCTCTTGTTGGTCAGCATAAGCCGCGGGTCCTCGCGCTCGACTTCAGCCGCGTTCCTGACATCGAGTACTCGGCCCTCCAGATGCTGCAGGAAGGCGAGAAGGGCATGACGGAACGGGGTGTCATCGTCTGGTTCGTGGGCCTCAATCCTGGCGCGCTTGAGGTCATTCGCCGTGCAGGTTTGGACACGCTGCTCGGCCCGGACCGGTTGCTCTTCAACGCACGCGCCGCCATCGAACGCTACACGGCGTTGAACGCGCTATCGGCAAACGCTGCCGGATTGGTTCCTGACCCAAAAGCGTGAGAGGCCGATGTCCAATCGGCTTTGTCGACATACGATCCCGAGCCTGCATCTGCTCCAGCGATGCAATCCATCGGGCCACGAGCATACTGAGGAAGGCGCATTCAACGGCCCGCAATCGGAGAATTTCGAATGACCAGTTCCAACGATGTGCAGAGGACAATCATCCGCAACAAGCTCCTCGGCAGGTGGGCCGCCGAGAAATTGGCACTCACGGGCCGGGACGCCGATGCCTATTCGGATGACCTCGCCAGAAGCACGGTCGATCCCGAGCGCAGTGACGTGTTCAGCAAGATCCGCAAGGACTTTGACGCCGCAGGCGTGGCCCAATCGGACGAGCAGATTCTACGCGTCATGACCGAATTCATGCTCAAAGCAGGGAGCCTCATGCCGACAACGCGGGGTGGTTCCCGCGATGCTGCAGCGGTGATGCTCGCACGCAATCTCCAGTCGGGCTGAGGCCGGCTGTAGATTGGCTGGCGGCGGCGGTTCCGGCCTGGGCGCGGGTGCGCGGATCAGGCCTCCCGGACCAGGAGCACGTCCGCATCGACGCCCCGGAGCACGCCTTCGGCATGGCTGCCGATCGCATCCTGCACCAGCCCCCGACTGCGATGCGCGCCGACGACGACGAGACTGACGCCGGTCTCCTGCACCTGCCGCTTGATCACATTGACCACGGCCCCATCGTCCAGGACCAGCTCGATGCGATCCCGCACGGCCTGCGGAAGCTCTGCCGCCGCCAGGAACTCCGCCATGTCCTCGGCAGCCTCGGAGTGCAGATGTTCCGCCGCACCTTCGACCTTGTAGCGACCGGTCGTCGCCTGCGGGTTGACGTGGAGCAGCACGAGACGTGCCGTCGGAAAGAGCGCGGCGGCGGTCAGCAAGGCCGCGCGCGAGCACTCGGAGAAATCGGTGGCGACGAGGATGCGGTCATAGGGGCGCTCCGCCCGCTTGCGGACGACCAGCACCGGCACGGAGGCATGGCGCACGATATGGTCGACCGCCGTCCCGGTGACATAGTCGCCGAGGCTGTTGAAGCGCGCGACACCGGTGATGATGACGCCGCTGCCGCGCTCCACCGCCAGATTTGCCAGCACGCTCGGAGCCGAGCCGACCCGGACGACGAACTCAGCCTGCGCCGCCGTCGGCGGCAGCTCGGCGCGCAGCCGCGCCGTCGTTTCCGCCAGGTTCGGAACCGCGTCCTCGAGGACATGGGCGATGGCGAGCCTCGCCCGCCATGCCTCGGCAAGGCGCAAGGCGCGTTCGAGCGGGCGATCGGCCCTGGCCGAAAAATCGCTGGCGAACAGGACTTCAACGGGAGGCGCTTTGCTCGTCTCAGCCATGTGAACACCTCACTCCGGAATCGCGATGATCTCTTTGGCGCCTTGGATAGCATGCCGGTCTGCCGCGATCATCCGGTCGCCCCAGCCGGCGCAGGTTTGTCTCCTCCGTTGCGCCGAGTGGCGTGACAGCCGAGAGGGACTGCCAGGCGCCCGACCGGAGCCCGCTATCCCCTCGCCGCGGCCTTTCAGTTGCCCCAGTCGACAATAGTGAGATCAAGCGGAAGCGCGCGCCGGATCGCCAGAGGGGGCACGAGCGGCGTCAGGCTGACAGGCGAGCCGGTTTCCGCCGCCCGGTCGAAATCCGCAGTGCCCGCCAGATCGACCGCCTTCACCGTGGCGGCCTCGAAGACATAGGGCAGGCCATTGGCGAGAAGTGGCGAGGGCCCGTCCATGACATGCAGGTGCAGATGCGGCTCCGAACTGTTGCCGGTATTGCCGACTGCGCCGATGACATCGCCGCGGCGCACCCTGTCGCCGGTCCTGACGCGGACGCTGCCGGGTTGCATATGGGCGTATAGCACGAAGGCGCCACCGCCGATATCCAGCACTGCGAAATTGCCGTCGGCCTCGCCGATCGGCAGCCCGTCGGGAAGCGCTCCGGGGACCTGATCGGCAAGATCGGCACGCATATCGACGATGGTGCCGTCGCTCACCGCCAGGATAGGCTGGCCATAGATGTGATAGCTCGCGACCTGCTTCCTATCGCCCGCGAAGAGTCGGCCATCCCCGCCAAGCTTCTCCCAATCGATGGCAAAGCGCTGGGCGAGACGAAAGGCGMCGTTCAGCGGCAAAAGGGCCCGGACATGCCGGGTGGAATCGCAGCAGCCGTCGCCCGCGATATAGTTTTCGCCCCGAAGCGGCGGCCCCAGAACCGGGGGCGCCGCTGTCGTGACTGCGGTCGCGCCAAGCTGGATCGCGGCATCCGCCTTGAACTGATCGAACCAGGCATCGACCTTATGCGTCAGCCGCTGCGGTGCCGCGCGCCCCTGCGGCAGCGCGATGTGGAGAAAGGCGACCCCGTATTGATAGCCGCCCAGCTCCGCCGACTCATTGCCGCGCCGGCCACCGGGGGAGAAACGCCGCGCGATCTCGGCCTCGTCTAGCGTCGAGAGCGGCTCCTTGTCGTCGTCGCCATAGAGCGTGAACCGCTTCATCACGACGCGCTCGCCGGTCACATTCGAGAGCTGCAACTCGTAGACGATATGCTGACGACCATCGGAGCCGAGCACGGGCTGCGGCGCGAACAGGACCTTGCCGATGAGCCCCGTCAACGTCACGCCCTGCTGCGGGGGGGCCGCGGATTGCGCCCGGGCCGTGCCCGACAAGGACAGCGGGACCACGGCAGCGATTGCCGCAAGACGCATCATTCCGGTCAATGGGTACATGGCAGCGTCCTGTTGCGGATTTCGGGGGCTCAGGCGGGCGCCAACCGGTCGAGCGTCAGCTCGATATCGGTGAAATCCCTGGGGGCGGCTTCGCAAAGCGCGGAGGTCGAATGCATGCCGAGCGCGGTGAGGATGCTCGCCGCGAGGTCCCGCCTGGCGGCATCGGCGCGGTAACCCAGGCCGGCCAGCTCCTGCTCGATTCCGTCCGCGTCCGCATCGAGATAGCCCATGCGCGCGGCCAGATCTTCGATGCTGCGGCCATGCGCCCGCACGAACAGGATGCGGCAGGCGACAGCGCGGGCATTGGGATCATGGACTGCCGCGCCGCTGAGAATGCCGCCGATCAGATTGGCGGGCGGAGTGGGCACGTTCAGCGCCAGGAAAAACAGGCGGTGCGTATAGGAACATGTCAGGGCGCTTTGCGCGGTTCGCCCGTCGCTGAGCAGCTRCCCCTCCATCGCGACCGGGCGGTTGAACAGGCTTTCGCAGTAGCTGATCTGCAATTGCTGCATCGCATCGGCGTAGACCCGCATCGCGCCGATGATCAGCCGGCCCGCCTCGACACGCGACCAGGCCGGCGAAATCGCGAGATAGGTTCCGGCCAGCCAATGCTCGCCGGGCTGTCGTGCCCCCGCCCGGGTGGGAGATGGGGTGACCGGGCCCGGCGCCGGCACCGGCCGCAGACCGGCCTCGCCCCGGAGCGTCGCAAGCACGGTTTCCGGCACGCCGAAGCGGGCGCAGATCGCGTGCTGGAACTCCTCGAACGAGGACGAGGCCAGGAAGGGCGCCGTCAGCGCACCGCCGAGCACCCTCGCCCAATCCTCATAGACGCTGGAGGTGCGCGGCATCGCCTTGCCCGAGAGCCATTTGTAGGCGTTCTGGGTGACGAACAGGGTGGCCGGATTGACCGCCGCAAAGCGCGCGCAGAGTTCCTTGTTGGTTGGGCAACCCAGGGCGAGCGCGGTGAGTTTCAGCTTCAACGCGAGGTTGAACCAGGATTTTTCGAGGGGCTGCTGGCCGATCTCCACGCCAAAATGGTTCACGGCCGCCCCCAGGGATTGCCCCGCCCTCGCGGAGTGATCCCGGCCGATGCTAGTGGACCGCCGGGCGCGACACCAGCACGGCAGGCGGAGTTGGTTTAAATTGCGCTGCGGTCCCCGACCTGTCTCCGGCTTCCCGGATCGTTCAAGGCCGGGACGTCGCTGTTCAGTGCTGTGCAGCGCCCTGGAGAGCCTGCCGGCGCGCCGCGATCATCCACTGCCCCGAGCTTGCCGGGGACGAGCCTGTCATTCCAGCGGCTGCCCCCGTTCAAGAGACGGCTCCCCGGCCGCGCAGATGTTCCGTCCGGCTTCCTGAAGAGGCCGAACGGAACGCCTGAGGCTGCTTACTCCGCGTAGGATTGCGTCGCCCAGGCGGCCTTGAGCTTCGGTGAGACCTGGGCGCCGAAGGGGCCGAACCACTTGTTGAACAGGGTTTCGGCCTCGCCCGACTTGAACATCTTCGCCATGGCGTGATTGACGATCCAGAGAACCGTCGGGTTGAGCTTGGGCACCATGAAGCCCTGCGGCGCATAGCCGTATTCGGTACCGACGATGGTCAGGGCGTCCGGGTTCTTCGACTGCCGGATCAAGCTGTAGAAGGCGCCGTTGTCACTGAAATAGGCGTCGGCACGCCGCGTCTCGACAGAGATCAGCGCGGCAGCGTGGTCGTCGACATTCTGGATGCGGATGTTGAGGCCCTTCTCGGCGATGAGCTTCTTCAGGTCAGGCTCGCTGCTGCCGCCGGTGGCGACTGCGACGATCTTGCCGTTCAGATCCTCGTATTTGGTGATGCCCGAATTCTTCAGGACGAGCAGCTGGCTCGACGAGACATAGGAGACCGAGGAGAAATCAACCTGCTTGTTGCGGCCGAAGGTGTTGACCGTACCGCCGCATTCGAGATCGACCGTGCCGTTGGCGACGAGCGCCTGGCGGTTCTGGATGCTGACCGGCACGTATTTGACCTTGAGGTCGGGCAGCTTCAGCTCCGCCTTGATGTCCTCGATGATGCGCTGGCAGAACTCGACGGAGTAGCCGGACGGCTTCTTGTCGTTGTCGAGGAAGCCATAGGGGTAGAGCGTTTCGCGAATCCCCATGGTGATGGTGTTGGTGTCGCGCAATTTCTTGACGATCGCGTCCACCTCCTGGGCCTGGGCCGTGGCGGCCAGGCCGAAGGCCAAGAGGCCGCCGATCGCAGCGACAAGGTTCCGTCTCATGTTCTTCTCCCCTTTGTAGCGATTGCCCGAGCACCGGCCGGTGCTCGGGAGTTCTAGAATCCAGTGCGGGCCCGTTCCCGCAGCTGTGCGCTGCTCATCTGCTCGAAGCCGAGCGCGGGCAGCAGGTCGTTATCCCCGACAAAGTCGCAACCATAGGCGGCAGACAGCATGGTCAGTCCAGCCTCGTGCAGCGTCGCGGGCTGCCCGGCGAGCCGCCCGAGCAGGACCGTCGGCAGCAGGCCGAAGGGCGCGTCCTCGAGCACATAGCGACTGGTCAAGGTCGCCGGGCCGAAGCCGCCATTGCCGCGCTGGTGCAGCTCCGCATTCATCTCGGCGATGCTTGCGACCGGCAGCTGGTAGGAAAAGGCGTAGTGCTCCTTGATCGTCCGCACCGAGACGTCAAAAGCCTGCGCGATCGCCAGGCGCTCCGCGTCGAGCAGCTCCATGACACGCCCAACCGCCGGCGTGACGTTCTCCGCCTGCCCCCAACGCTCGCCGCGCTCCATCCGCGTGAGGTTGAACAACGCGATCGCAAGATGGTTCTGCGGGTTGAGATTGCTGAGCGCGATCGCGAGCAGCCCGTCGCGCTTGACGAAGCGATCGCCGAACAGGGCGGTACAG
>NZ_JBFTRC010000190.1:0-12719 GCF_056399325.1 Allobosea sp. 01N443 | reverse complement strand
CCCAAGTCGCGCCCGCCAAAATCGCCGCCTCCGAGGCGGCCGCCGAACCCGCCGCCGCCGAAGCCTCCGAAGCGGTCGATGAACAACGCCGCCGGCCCGCTCGCCCCGGTGAGGCTCCCCTCGAGGATTGAGACCTCAAAGGTCAGGTTGCCCGCATCGAGTTTCGGCGATCGCAACGTCACCACAGCGTCACTGACCTTCGAACCATCCCCGCCCAGGACCGATATGGTGGCGTTCGGAGGATCCTTGGCGAAATTGTCCTTTCCTTCGTCCCACTGCATGATGAACTGCCTGGTGGCGACATGGCCGGCGGCGCGCACGGGGCGATCAGCGAAAACGATCGAATTCGCCGAAACACCCGTCAAAGTCAGGGTGTTTCCCTCCAGCTTTGCGCCTGTCGAGTTGATGACGGCGAGCGAGGGAACTGGCCCCGTGGGTGTGGCTACACCGATCGTCTTTTGCAGGKGGATGTTCGGCCGAGGCTCGGTGCCTTGCGTCTGAGCCTCACCCCGCACCGATCCAAGCCCAGCAAGCAGAAAAATGACGCAAGTGAAGTGTTTCGTGAGCATTTGGAGCCTCCCTTGTGGGTGTGCACGCCTTCCGCCGGCGCGCGTGCAAAAAGCCCAGATCGCTCGGCGCAATGCGCTTTCACGGCGTGTCAGAATGAATGAGATGTCCCCTTTCACATTGCGCGCAGCCAGACGGAAACCCTGCACCCGTTTGGCGCCTCGGGACATGCTCCCTGCCCTGCGCGGCCGCCGAATGCCGTCCTCACTCCGCGAACGGAAAGATCTTCCTCCAGTCCCGCTTCATGTCGACCACCGTCCATTTGTTCACGGCCGCGGCGTCAAGCGCCTTGTCGAGTTTGCCGAAATGGGAATTGCGGTCATAGGCGTATTCGCGCTCCGCATCGGTGTGGTGGACGATCAGGCCGAAGCGCGGCCCGCCCGACAGCGTGGTCCATTGCAGCATTTCGAGATCCCCGTCGGAGTTCCCGAACGCCGCAATTGGCCGGCGGCCGATATGCTGGTTGATACCCACGGGCTTGCCGACCGTGTCGTCGATGAAGTTGATCTGCGGCAGGCGAAAGATCTCCGGGCTGCCATCGCGCATCTCGAAGCGAGTCTTGATCGAGGAGCCGATGACCTGCTCGGGGGGAATGCCGTAGACCCTGTCTGTCCACGGACGCATGAACTCCACACCGCCTCCCGACACGATATAGGTCTTGAAGCCATTGGCGCGGAGATGGGCGAGCAATTCCAGCATCGGCTGGTAGACCAGCTCGGTATAGGGGCGCTTGAAGCGCGGGTGGCGCGCCGTCGCCAGCCAGTCCGTGGTGATCTTCGCAAACGCCTCCGAGGTCATGCCGGCATGGGTGGCGCCGATGAGCTGCATCAGCCCCTGTTCGCCGGATGCCAACAATGCCCGCATGTCGCCACCGAGGACCGCCTTGAACGGCTGTTTCGCCTTCCAGCCGGGGTTCTGCGGCGCCAGCGCCTTGACCCGGTCGAGCACGAAGGCGAGCTGGACATACATCGGCTGCTCCACCCACAACGTGCCGTCATTGTCGAACACCGCGATACGCTCGGCGGGTGCGACGAAGTCGGGACCGCCCTGCGCCGTGACCCGCGAGACGAAATCGGTGATCGATGCCTTGGTCGGGCCCTGGTTCCAGGACGGCAACGGGTCCGTTTGGGCGGAGGCCGAACTGACTGTGAAACTTAAGGGAATGGTGAGAGCCGGCAGAGCCGCCAGGCCGTTGAGCAACATGCGTCGGTCGATGTCGGCGGAAGAACCGATCAGCTTCATCCTTGCCTCCCTTCAATGCCGGCGAGAAACAGAACTTAGTACATGAATGGTCCCGGTCCACCCCAGGGGCCGAAATCGAAGGCGTTCTGGTTCATCACTGCCGTCATCTGCTGCTCGTTGGCCAATTTCTGCGCGAAGACCATCTGGCGGAACTGGGCGTAAGCCGCCTGGTTGCCGAAATAGACGCATTGGCAGACGATCGGATCGGCGTAGACGTAGATGATCTGCGAATTCTTGACCTGCTGGACGAATTTGTTGGGCGGCAGCTTCTTCATCGCCGCGACGCGCTCCGCCGTGTTTGCGGGCTGCGGGGTGAAGCCGGCGGCCGAGAGCAGATCCTCCTTGTGCTGCACGGTCTGGGAGGTGGACTGGCAACCGGCCAGGGCGAGCCCGGCGGAGAGCGCAAGGGCAGTGAAGGCGTAGGATGGCATGACGTCCTCCGGATAGTTTGGGGAATGCGGGGTCGAATGGACTCGAGGCCCTTTCAACGGGGCTTCGCGGACTCGCACCGGGACCCAGGTGTGACGAGGGAAGGTTCAGCCGGAAAGGCTTGGGCCGGATCGGAAGATCCGGCCCAGGACGAGCCTCAGTTTCCGGCCGCAGCGCCGAGCAGATAATCCTTCTGCAATTGCCGCGTGCTTGACGGATAGAGCGTCTGGCATTCACGCCAATAGCCGGACTTGGGCGCCCGGTTGTTGGGATCGGCGCAGATCGCGGCGAGTTGCTGCGCTCGTGATTGCGAGCTCTGGCAGCCTGACAAAATCAATCCGATCGATAACGCGATGCCGGTCATGACATAGGTCTTCATGACGTCCTCCCTTGAAAGAGGTTCTGGTGCTCGCCAGCCTGATGGAAGGGAGCAGGCGCCCCCGAGCAGGACGCCTGCCTGGTTGCTTTCGCCAGCGCTCAGTCGGACCGGCCTTTCGAGTTCTTGATCTGGTCCATGACCTGATCGAGGTTGTAGCTCGCCGGGTCCTGCATCGGCGGGAAGTCCTTGTAGGAGAGAAGCTCCTTCATCCACAGTGCCTGGCCGATCGGCAGCATGTTCCAATCGTAGATATAGGCGGTGGAAGGGGAGCCGATCGAACCGCCCATACCCAGGAGCGTCTTGTATTGCGAGCCGATCGCGGTCTCGAAGGGATCACGCTTGATATTGACGACCTGGGCCCAGTGGAAGGGCAATACCCCGGAGATGAAGCCGGCCGGCGAATCTGAGACCATCGCGAAATAGATCTTCCAGTTCTTGTAGCGTACCGCCGAGGGGTCCTTTCCGGAATAGTAGAAGAACGTATCGCGTGCCGACTTTTCCGACCGTCCGAGCAGGTATTCGACCTGGTCGACGCCATCGAGCTTGGTCTTGACGATGCCGGGATAGCTGCCGGCCATGATGCGCTGGTTCAGCGCGTCGCCCTTGTCTCCGCCCGCGAGGTTGACGAGGGTCGGCAGCCAGTCGAGTGACGCGAAGATATCATTCTTGATTGTGCCCGGCCGGATGCCGCCGGCTGGCCAGCGCACGAGCGCAGGCGCGCGCATGCCGCCTTCCCAGGTGCTCAGCTTGCCGCCCTTGAAGGGCGTGGTGCCGCCGTCCGGGAAGGTGATCGTCTCGGCGCCGTTGTCGGTGGTGAAAACGACGATCGTGTTGTCGAGCTGGCCCATGTCTTGCAATTTCTTGAGCACGACGCCGATATTGTCATCCAGCTGCTTCATGCCGGCCTCGTTGAGGCCCCAGTCCTTGCCGCCGGGCTCGCCGATCATGGCCTCGTATTTCGGCGACAGCATGGTCGTGATGTGCATGCGGGCCGGGTTGTACCAGGCGAAGAACGGCTTGTTGGTCCGCCTTGGGTCATTGCGCTCGAGGAAGTCGACGACCTTGGCGGAGATTTCCTCGTCCACGGTCTTCGAGCGTTCCAGGGTCAGCGGACCTTCGTCCCGGCAGGTCTGATTGGCCGCGGTGCCATTGGAGGATGTGCAGGAAATCACGGGACGTGGCGGCGTCAGGCAAACGGTTGTTCTTGGATCCACCGCGCCGGGAACCGCGGGAAGGCCCGGGATCGGCGTGTTCAGGCATGGCGGAGCGACCGTCTGCTGTGTCGGGGTCCTGTTGATGTCGGGGAAGCTCACACCCTGCATCGCATCGAGGTGATAGAGATAGCCCCAGAATTCCTGGAAGCCATGCGCGGTCGGCAGCGCGTCGGTGTGATCGCCGAGATGGTTCTTGCCGAACTCGCCGGTGTTGTAGCCGAGATCGATCAGGAATTTCGCCAGCGCCGGGGTACCCGGCCGCAGATAGGACGGGCTGCCCGGCAACTGGGGCGGGATCATGCCGGTGCGCAGCGGATGCATGCCTGTGAAGAAGGCATTGCGGCCAGCCGTGCAGCTCTGCTCGGCGTAGTAGTGCGTGAAGAGCGCGCCTTCCTGTCCGATCCGGTCGATATGGGGCGTCTCCCCAACCATCAGGCCGCGGTGGTAGATGCTCGGCTGCATGATGCCGATGTCGTCGCCCATGATGAACAGGATGTTCGGTCGGGATTGCGCCTGAGCAGGGGCCGGCGCCTGTGCCGGGGCCTGTGCGACGGCCGGCGTCAAGGCGCTTGCACAGATGAGCGCGGTAGCTCCCAGGAGAGCCGTTCGCGTGGTGTCGCAGGCGCTGGCAAGAATACGGCTGAGCCTCGTTCGGCTGTCAGCGGGGGCAGTGCTCGTAGTTCCGGCGAGAATGTCATGCTTCACGGCATATCCTCCTCTTTTAGATCTTCGAGACTCCGCGCCGGACGCAGCGGAAGCCGATATGGCTTGCCGAGGTGTCGACGAGTTGGGGGTGGCGTGCCGCCGGCCGGTAGCGGCGGCAGTAATTGGGCGCACACAGGTGTGAGCCACCCTTCAGGACCCTGCGCGGGATCCTGAGTTCCGGATGGCATGGGTCGTAGCTCTGATCCTCGCGCCCGCCGCGCGGGTTTTCCGGGATGCAGCAGGCTTTTGGCGCATCGGCGGCGTGCCTCGCCACGTAGAAATCGCTCGTCCATTCCCAGACATTGCCGATCATGTCGTAGAGGCCGTAGCCATTGGGGGGGAAGGCGGTAACCGGCGAGGTGCGCGTAAACCCGTCCTGCGCGAGGTTCTGTCGCGGGAAGTCGCCCTGCCAGGTATTGGCCATGTGCTGGCCGCCGGGCGTGAACTCGGCGCCCCAGGCGAACTCCGCGCCGTCGAGGCCGCCGCGGGCCGCGAATTCCCATTCAGCCTCGGTCGGCAGGTCGATCCCGGCCCAGTGCGCATAGGCCAGCGCATCGGAGAATGCCACGTGCACCACGGGATGGTTGTCGAGCCCGTGAATGCTGCTCCTCGGGCCGTAGGGATGCCGCCAGTCAGCGCCCTTCAAGTAAGTCCACCACTCGCCCCAGAAGCGCAGGTCAGCGGGATGGTCGGGGGGCGAGAAGACGAGAGAACCAGCATAGAGCATCTCTGGCCGGGCCGCCGGGTAGTCCTTTGGATCCGGACACCGCTCCGCGAACGTGACGTGTCCGGTGGCGCGAACGAAGTCACGGAACTGGCGGTTCGTGATGGGCGTACGGTCCATCCAGAAGGCGTCAACGGTAACCTGGTGAACCGGAGCCTCTTCAGGGTAATGGCGATCCGCCCCCATGCGGAACGTGCCGCCGAGTATGACGAGCATATCTCGCGGAGGCGCAGTTGCCGCACTCAACGCTCGTTTCAGTGGATCGCTGGGGGCAGCGGACGGTCGTTCCGTGATTTCAAGACTTCGCATGAAACACTCTCTGAGTGCTCGGCTCTCAGGTAGGCTGTACCGATAAATCGGGGGTCGCTCTACTGGACCATGGCCCAGTATCGAGGCTCTCCGGCCTCCGGGATTTCCCGAGGCCCCGCGGTCAAGGTTCAACCGCTGACACCATGCCTATGCCGAAAAAGACTGGGCGCCCAAGAGCTTCGGCCCCGGCAAAAATGCATCTCGACAGGGTAGAGGTGACGCTGAATAATGCGGCCTCCCAGAACTTCGAGACCTTCCACGTGCCGCTGCGGTAGTAAAGATGGAAGTTCGATTACAACTTGCAGCAAAGACCACCCGAGGTGTTGGAGCGTTGGGCCTGCTCCTTCTGGTGCTCGCCTTCCCTTGGCTGGCTCCGGCTGCGCGGTCCCAGCGGAAACCAGCGCGCATCCTCTTTCTGCATGCGTTCAACTATACATTTCCGGCCACGGCGGCCATCAGCGAGGCCGCGCGAATTCGGTTCTCGGAACGCGCTCCTCACAAGATCGAGATCGATGCCGAGTTCCTTGACCTCGCGCGCAGCTCCGACCCCGCGCATGAGGATCGGATGGCGTCGTTCCTGCGTGACAAGTACGCGCGCTCCCCCCCGGACGTCATCGTCACCCTGGGGAGCCTGGCACTGCCCTTCATCATCAAGCATCGCGCCACGATCGCCCCCACCGTACCCGTCGTGTTTACGAGCATCTCGTCGGCAACCTATGCCATCTCACGACCGCCTCCCGACGTCACCGGGATCATCACGGAGTTCAATCTGGAAAAGACGCTCGCATTGGCGAAGGCGCTGCAGCCCAATTCAGGGCGCGTCGTGATGATTGCCGGGAGCGCCGAAGTGGATCGCCGTTGGCAAACCCAAGCGCAGGCGACGATGCAGGTTCACGCCGAGTTAGAAGCCACGTACCTTTTCGGCCTGCCTTATGACACTCTCGTTGCAGAGTTGGGACGTGTTCCCGCAGACGCAATCGTTATCGTCCTGACGGTGTTCGCGGACGGCACGGGCAAGAGTTTTGTTCCGGCCGAAGTCGCGAGTGCGCTGGTCGCGCTTTCCCCCGCTCCCGTCTATTCACCTTACGATACCTATCTGGGCAATGGCACGGTTGGCGGCTTCATCGAGACGTTCGAGTCTGTCGGCATAGCCGCAGCCGACCTCGCACTTGAAATCATTGCAGGCGCTGACCCGGCCGCGCTCCCGCCACGAACAAATCCCGGACAGAGCTACCGCGTCGATGCCAGGGCGATGCAGCGTTGGAATCTGCGGGAAGGCAATCTTCCGGCCGATGCCGTGGTCCTGTTCAAACAGCCGACGATCTGGGACCAGCATCACAATCTGGTGCTTGCGGCCCTCGGCACCTCTGCCCTGCAGATGGCCGTTGCCGGCGCGCTGCTGCTTCAGATGCGCAGAAGGCAGCGTGCCGAATCTCTGCTCAAGGAGAGCGAAGAGCGGATGACCTTCACAGCGGCATCCGTGAACCTGGCCCTCTGGCAATTCAACCGCGAGACCAACGCGCTCTGGGCGACAGAGCACGCGCGGGCCCTGTTCGGTCTTGGGGAGGATACTCCCCTCTCCCGCGATGCGCTCCTTGCCGCAATCAATCCCGAAGATCGCGCAGGAGCGATGAACTCGCTCACGAAGGCGGCCAACAGCGACCAGTCGGCCGTCGCAGACGTTCGCGTCATGCGGGATGGCGAGCCGCGCTGGATACGGATTCGCGCGCGGTTTCATCCCGCCCCCGGGGTCGATCCGAAGCAGCTCAGCGGAATCTTCATCGACGTCACCGACCAGAAGATGGCCGAGATCGAAACGGCCTTGCAGCGCCAGGAGGTGGCGCACCTGATGCGGGTTTCGGTACTGGGCGAACTGTCGGGCGCGATCGCCCATGAGATCAATCAGCCGCTCACCGCAATCCAGTCCAATGCGGAAACGGGGCTCGATTTGCTTGCCGCCGCTTCGCCAGACCTGGCTGAGCTCCGCGATGTGTTGCAGGATATCGTCGACGATAATCGCCGGGCCAGCAATGTCATCCAGCGCTTGCGTAACCTGCTCAAGAAGGGGGAGACCACGGCTGTCCCCGTCGATGTGAATGAGCTCGTCACGTCGACGCTGGCGCTGCTCCATAATGAACTCGTCAGTCGCAGGATCAGCGTAAACCTCGAACTGGCGGGTGGATTGCMCGGGACGGTCGCGGACCCCGTCCAGCTACAGCAGGTCCTGCTCAACCTCCTGGTCAACGCCATGGACGCGATGGCTTCCACCCCCACGCCCGAACGAAACATCGCCGTTTCGACTTTGTGTACGCCGACGAGGATGATCGAAGTCCGCGTCAAGGATTGYGGACCCGGGATTCAGCCGGAAGCCGCGAGCCACGTGTTCGAGCCCTTTTACACGACCAAGCCAAACGGACTTGGCCTTGGACTGGCGATTTGCTCGACCGTCGTCGAGGCCTATGGTGGCGAGGTCGAACTTGCGAACGACGAGGCCGGCGGAGCGGTCGCGAGCCTCTTGCTGCCAGCCAAATCGCCGATCTCAGCCGAGTGAGCGCCCGATGTTTACAGTCTTCCTCGTTGATGACGACACATCAGTGATCAAGGCCTTGTCCCGCCTCCTTGGCGTAAGGCGATACACGATTGCGGCTTTCACATCCTCGCAGGAGTTTCTCGCGGAACATGACGCTTCCATTCCAGGCTGCGCCGTCGTTGACGTCTGCATGCCGGGCCTCGATGGCCTTGAACTTCAGCAGGCACTGACAGCCACGGCGATGAGTCGGCCGGTCATCTTTCTCACCGGCAAGGGCGACATTCCGACCACAGTGCGTGCCATGAAGGCGGGCGCCGTCGATTTCCTGACCAAGCCGGTCAGCGCCCAGGATCTGGTGGCCGCCATAGRACGCGCGAGGGAAGCAGATTCTCGCGCCCGGCAAGCGCAAGCCGAGCTGAACTCGGTCGAGAGCAGAATTGCAACCTTGACGCCCCGCGAGCGTGAGGTTCTGACACATGTGGTTGCTGGAAAGCTGAACAAGCAGATCGCATACCAGCTCGGCACCGTCGAAAAGACGATCAAATTCCACCGTGGGTCGATCATGAAGAAGCTCGGCGTTCGTATGGTCGCCGATCTGGTGCGCCTGACAGAGAGGGCCGGCATTTCCGCGTAGTCGCCCCGCGATGCGTACTGGCCCAACGGTCAGGTCGACAACGGGAAAAAACCGCCTCACGTTCCGCCCCATGGGGCAGGATTCTTCCTGGATCGCTATCGTGGACGACGATCCGTCCGTGCTGAAGTCCCTGAGTCGGACGCTGAGGGTTCGCGCCTATGAGACGAAGATCTTCAGCTCGGCCCGCGAATTTCTGGAGGTCTTGCCCACGGGGACGCCTGCCTGCCTGATCCTTGACTTGCAAATGCCTGGGATGACCGGCCTCGAGCTGCACCATCAATTGGTCAAGGCTGGCGTCCATATTCCGACCATCATCATTACGGCCCATGGTGACGGGATGCGCGAGCCGTCTCACCCCTCGGACATCGTCGCCGTTCTTTCGAAGCCGTTGCGGAATGCGAACCTATTCGACGCGCTCGTGATTGCACTCGGATCAACTGGAAAAAATGATGCTGTGAGTGTGCCGAGCCGAGACTGACCCCGTGCAGGAGTTGGCGAATGACACGCCTGGTTCTAGACCTGCTCCGCCCCTATCGTGGCTGGCTRCTCATCGCCTTTGGCGCAATGCTGGTCGAAATTGCCGCCAGCCTCGCCGCGCCCTGGCCGCTGAAGCTGGTCCTGGACGATGCGCTCGGCAACCATCACTTGCCTGAATGGCTAGCATGGCTGCATCAGTACGGTTTCAGCCGCAACACGACCGGTGTCGCGCTCTTTGCGGGCGTTGCCACTCTGCTCATCGCCATCATCGGCGGGATAGCGACCTACCTGGACAATTACTACACCACGAGCATTGGCCAGTGGATTGCCAATGATCTACGCATCCGCATCTATGAGCACCTGCACCGTCTGTCGCTGCGATACTATCAGAATGCCAAGATCGGCACCCTGATCTCCACCATCACCTCCGATGTCTCGACCCTGCAGAGCTTCGCCTCGTCGTCGACGTTGAGTATCGTCGTCGACCTTCTCACGATCGTCTTCATGGTCGGGCTGATGTTCTGGCTCGACTGGGACTTCACCTTGATCGCAATCGCCGTCATTCCCTTCCTCCTGGTCTTCATCATGCGCTTCAAGCGGGCGGTGAAAGAGGCGACGCGCGTGGTGCGCGTCAGGCAGAGTGAAGTTCTGGCGGTCGTCGAACAGGGCCTGGGCTCGGTCCGGGCGGTCAAGGCGTTCGGGCGGCAGGATCTCGAACTCGCGCATCTGCAGGATGTCAGCCAGGCGACAGTCGATGCGGCGCTGAAGGCACGGCGGGTCAAGTCCCTGCTCTCGCCGGTGGTCAGCATCGTGGTCGCGTTCTGCACCGCCATCGTTCTCTGGAAGGGAACGGCGCTGATCATCGCAGGCACCATGACGGCCGGGTCACTGACGGTCTATCTCGCCTATCTCTCAAAATTCTTCAAACCCGTTCAGGATCTTGCCAGCGCCACGACGGCAATCGCGCAGACGACCGTAGCGCTGGAACGCATCCAGACGATCCTCGCAGCCGACGAGATCGTCTTCGAACGCGCCGATGCGGTTGATCCGGGGCGCGTCAAGGGCGCGATCACCTTCGAGCATCTCGCGTTCGGCTACGAGGCCGATGTGCTCGTGCTGCGCGATGTTTCCTTCTCGATCGCGCCTGGGCAGGTCGTTGGCATCGTCGGGCCCACGGGCTCAGGCAAATCCACCGTGCTCAGCCTGCTGCCACGCTTCTATGACGTGAAGAGCGGGCGCGTCCTGATCGACGGCACGGATGTCAGCACGTTCAAACTCGCCGCCCTGCGCGCCCAGATCGGTTTCGTGCTGCAGGAGACGGTGCTGTTTCGCGGGACGATCCGGGAGAACATCGCCTATGGGCGGCCAGGTGCGACAGACAAGGAGATCGTGGCGGCCGCCAGGATCGCCAATGCCGACGAGTTCATCGCCCGCATGCCGCATGGCTATGATTCCATGGTCGGGGAGCGCGGCGATACGCTGTCGGGCGGCCAGCGCCAGCGCATCGGCATCGCCCGGGCCGTCGTTCGTGACAGCCCGATCATGATCCTCGACGAGCCGACAGCGGCGCTCGATAMCGAGTCCGAGCACCTGGTGATCGAGGGGCTGCGGCGGCTGATGGCGGGCCGCACCGTCATCATGATCGCCCATCGCCTCAGCACGATTCCTGCGCAAATCAAGGAGTGCCGGCCATGTCGCACAAGCTGATTGTCCTTCCCGACGACACCCCCGATGCCATCCTCGCACCGATCAACGCCGCCACGCGGGTGCTCAATATCAGGATGTTCCTGTTCACGGACCCGACCCTGCTTGGCGCTGTGCTCGCAGCGAAGCAACGCGGCGTCCAGGTGCGCGTCATGCTCAACCCGGCGCGCCGCGACGGCGCGAGCGAGAACGAGGAGACGCGCCAGGTGCTCGACGCTGCCGGCATCGAGGTGCGCGACAGCAGCCCGGCCTTTGCTCTCACCCACCAGAAGTCGATGGTGATCGACGATACGATCGGCTTCGTCGAGTCGCTGAACTGGGAGACGCGGGATCTCACCGAGACGCGTGATTATGCCGTCACCACCACCGACAAGCTGGAAGTCGCGGAGATGGTGCGCTGCTTCGAAGCGGACTGGGTACAGACGGAGTTCGCGCCCGATCCTGCGTCGAAGCTGATCTGGTGCCCCAATAACGGCCGAGAACGGATCGCGGCCTTCATTGACGACGCCAAGCAAACCTTATGGCTGCAGAATGAGCGTTACCAGGACACGGTGATCATCGAGCGCCTCGTCCGGGCGCTGAACCGCGGTGTTGAGGTCCACATCATGGCGCGGCAGCCGCACAAGCTGAAGAGCGACAAGCTGGTGGAAGGCGTCGGCGGCCTGCGGATCATGGAAGATGTGGGAGCCAAGATCCATCGGCTGAAGAATCTGAAGCTGCACGGCAAGATGCTCCTGGCCGACGAGAAACGCGCGATCGTCGGCTCGATCAACCTGACCCCCGGCAGCTTCGATGCACGGCGCGAGCTCGCCATCGAAACCGACGCCCGCCACCTTGTCGAGCGCCTGGTCGAAGTCTCGCATCACGACTGGAAGCATTCGCACCGGCTGGACCTGTCGGACGAAGGGTTGCTGGCCGATCTGCAGAAGCATGGCGTCGATGGCGCCGGCAAACTCGCGATCGCGAACAAAGGTTCGTAGCTGGGATGGGCGAGAACCAGATTTCTCAGGTCCAGCGATCCCGCCCGATGCGCAGGGTGCGCTGCTCAGGCGCAGGCGGCGCTCAGTGCAAAGTGGTCACACCGTGCATTTGCAAGGCTTCGACCACGCCGTCGAAAATCAGGCCGCCCCCGATCGCGGAGACGAAGAACCCGACAATACACGTGATCGCGTCGATCCCCATCGGCCCGATTCTTTGAGTGAGCTTCTCCCGTCGAACCGTATTGCATTCCCAATGCATCGAATACTGTCGTAGACACAGCGGAGCCTCCGCCACAACATTGTCGACATGTATCACACAAGCAACACACGGTGATGATTGCGCATTGCAAGCAATACCTAATCTGGCACTCAGCAGCGAACTCTGTTCCAATGATCAAAGATGGTCTGGATGACAGACGGAGCACATCATGACTGGACGACGCACAGGCTGCGGACGATTCGGACTGAGGGTCGCGCTCGCCATCTCAATCGGCTTGGCGAGCTCTTTCGCCATCGCCCAGGAGGGCCCCGAAAAGAGCACCGACGATCTTGCCAAGGCGGCGCAAAACCCCGTTGCCGACATGATCAGCCTGCCGTTCCAGAACAATTCCAACTTCAATGTCGGCCCGCATAAGCAGCTGCAGAATGTCCTCAACATCCAGCCCGTGATCCCGATCACGCTGAACAAGGACTGGAACCTGATCACGCGCTGGATCACGCCGGTGATCTCGCAACCGGCCCTAACGGTGAATGGTGACCGCGAGTTCGGCCTCGGCGACATCAACCCGAGCTTCTTCTTCTCGCCGAAGCAGCCGACGCACGGCA
>NZ_JBFTRC010000189.1:0-20631 GCF_056399325.1 Allobosea sp. 01N443 | reverse complement strand
AGCCGGGCCCGCGATGCCTGGATGAAGAGGGCCGCGTCCGCGACGTCCAGCAGATAACCCTGCGACGAATAGAGCAACTCGAATTCGGCCCCGGACGCATAACGGGATTTGGCGAGATGAGCCTTCGCTCTTTCCAGGTTGAAGGCCAGGTCTTCAGCCGCCTTGGCATTGTACCACCAGGCCGAGGCGGGAGCGGGCACTGCCGAGGGCTCGACCAGACCGTTGAAGATCTTCTCGGCGATGGTCTTGCGATCGGTCGCCAGCGAAACCGCCTTGCGGAAATCGGGGTCGTCGAACGGTGGCTTTCGGGTGTTGTGGATCATCAGCATCATGCTGCCGAGCGCCGGACGGCTCGCCCCGGTGATGCCCTGCGCCTTGGCCTGCCGCAGTCGCAGATAGTCGCGGACCGGCGGCGCCCCGATGATGTGGACCGATTTCGACATCAGCGACGCGATGCGGGCCGCCTCCTCGGAGACGATCCGCACGCGCAACCGGTCCCAGCCCGGGAGATCCTTGCGCCAGTAATTCGGGTTGCGGCGGAACTCGACGACATCGTTGGACCGCGCGGAGACGAAGATGCCGGGCCCGGTTCCCAGGCCCTCAGGCCTCTGCTGGAAGATCTCGTTGCCGTATTTCTCGCGGCTCCCGGCCGGAAAGATACCCATGTATTTGGTCATGTAGTCGAGGAAGGGCCGGAACGGCGCCTTCATCTTGAAGCGCACCTTGTGGCGCGCCAGGATCTCGACGGATTCGATATTCGTCCAGACCGAGCGCCGCAGCGCCTTGTTAGCCGGGTCGAGAATATAGTCGTAGCTGTACTTCACGTCCTCGGCCGTGAAGGGCTGTCCGTTCTGAAACGCGACGTCGTCCCGCAGCTCGAAGATGTATTCGGTCCGGTCTTCAGAGATCGCGGGCAGCGACTTTGCAAGCAGTGGCCGCCGCCGCCCCTCCCCGTCGATCTCGATCAGGTTCTCGAAGATGAGCTGATTGACCACCATGGCATCGTGGTTGCCCTGGTTGATCGGATCGAAGGTCGACGGGTTCGAAGGGATAGCCACGACCAGGGATCGCTCATCCGCCGCCTGCGCCGGGAATGGCAGCCCCAGCCCGCCAACGGCTGCCGCCCCGCCCCGGAGGAAAGCACGGCGATCGAGAGAGTCATAAATCATGGCAATTCCCTCGTGGAAACGTTTCCATCTTTGGTGGAAACGTTTCACCAAGAATCCTCCTTGTCAAGTGGCCTGCCTCGCGGGTCCGCACATGTGCTCGAACGGCCCATGCCCGCCACGGGCGGGAGCAGCCAATCCCGATCGCGGCACGACCAGAGCAAAAATCGACGGAGCGACAGCTCCGGAACGGTTCAGGCGAACCGAGCCAGCCCTTTCAAGAGAGCCACCCTTGAGAGTGCGGCTCGGCTGGAGTTTGCGCCTTGACCTTTGCGACAGATCACAACAGATGGGCGTGTGAATGTTTTCATGACGTAACGTTTCGAACATTCGGTAGTTCAGGCGTTGCCGGTTCCGGATGGATAGGCAGATTTGACGTCATGATCCTTGGCCGGGACGAGCCCTCCCCTGCACGATCCCGGCACGGGGCGCAGCCGTCGCGAGTGCCGGCATGACGACGCTCTCCATGATCCTGCGCGTCGGCCCCCTCCTTGCCATCATCCTGATCGACAGCATCGGCTACACGATCGTCGTGCCGGTCCTTGCCGCGGCGCTCATCGGCGATCAGCCCCTGATGATGGCGGCAGCGCCTGCCGGCCTGCGCTATCTCGTCTATGGCGTCGCGCTCGGCCTCTACGAACTCGTCATGCTCTATGCCGCGCCGGTGCTCGGAGAGATCTCAGACCGCATCGGGCGAAAGCGGATCCTGATCCTTTGCATGCTCGGCATGGCCTTGAGCTTTGCGCTGATCGGCGGCGCCATCGCCTATAATCTCGTCGCCTTGCTGCTGATCGGCCGCTTCATCGGAGGGACCACGGCAGGCAGCCAGGCCGTCGCACAGGCCGCTGCCGTGGATGCGAGCAGCAGCCAGACGCGCGCGCTCACGCTCAGCCTCTGCCTGTTCGCGTCGTCGCTCGGCTTCATCGTCGGCCCGCTGATCGGCGGCGCGTTCTCGCATGATGCCGCTGCTGTCCTGAGCGATTTCATCCTTCCGATGGCCCTGACCGCCGGTGGCGCCCTGATCGGCCTCGTCCTGATCGCGACGACATTCCAGGAGGCACGCGAACCTCCCGCGCAGGCCGACCCGACGCCGATCAATCTGCTGATGGGAGTGGCGGGGTTTCGCGCGGCGCTGCGCGATCCTGCCATCCGCCATCTGATGCTGGTGTTCGGCCTGATGCAGACCGCCTGGGGAACCTATTTCCTGTTCCTGCCCAGCCTGGTGCTGAACCGGTTCGGCGAGGATGCGGGCACCATCTCATTGCTCATGGCCACGCTCGGCATCGGCTTTTGCATCGCCTACGGCCTCTGTCTGCCCGTGCTCGAGAAGCGGTTCGACCCGCGCGCCATCGCGACATGGTCCTTATGGAGCACCGCCGGGCTGATCGCGGCCTCGCTCGCCGTCCCCCGCCTCGACCTGCTCTGGATCATCGCCTTTCCCACGGCAATCACCGTATCGGTCGCCTATGGTGCGATCATCACCCTGTTTTCCCGGTCCGTCAGCGATGATCGCCAGGGCTGGGTCCTCGGGATCGCGATCGCGATCAATGCGCTCGTCTGGGGCCTGTCTTCGATTCTCAACGGCGCCCTGAGCGCGATCAGCTATCTCGCGCCGTTCGGGCTGTGCCTCGCCACGCTGGCTGCCAGCGCGTTCCTGATGTCATCGCCAAAGGCATCGCCTGCCGCTACGCGCCAGATTTGACGGGGATTTCCATGTTCCACCGCATTTTCGAGGATACGGCGCGGCGCCTGCCCACGGCACTGGCGATCAAGGCCGGTGAACGGCGGCTGAGCTATGCCGAGCTCGACGCCTGGGCCCACGAGATCGCCACAGCCATCCGTCAGCTCCTGCCCGCCGGCGAGAGCACATCCGAGGCAAGGCTGATCGGCCTGTGCATGCCACGCGGCATCGCGGCTGTCGCGGGCATCCTCGGCATTCTCAAGGCGGGATGCGCCTGGGTGCCGCTTGATCCGTCCTATCCCGAGGACCGCCTGCGCTTCATGCTGGAGGACGCAGCCGCGCCCGTGGTGCTGACGCTGGACGCGACACATGATGCGGCCTTCCTCCGCGAATCCGGCTGCGCGCTCCTGAATCTCGACAGGCCCCTGCCGGCAGCGGGCAGCGTGCCGGCGGCACCGCCCGATGATCCCGAGCGCACGGCCTACGTCGTCTACACCTCTGGTTCGACCGGCCGACCCAAGGGCATTCTCGGCTCGCATGCCGCGATGCTCAGCCGCTTTGAATGGATGTGGCAGGAATTCCCGTTCGAGAGCGGCGAAATCTGCTGCAGCAAGACCGCGCTCAATTTCGTCGACTCGATCTGGGAAATGCTCGGCGGCCTGCTGAAGGGCATTCCCAGCGTCGTCGCCGATGATGCGACAGCGCGCGATCCGTTCCAGCTGCTGCAGCTTCTCGCCGATGAGCGCATCACGCGCCTCATCCTGGTGCCATCCCTGCTGGCGGCCCTGATCGAGGCTGCCCGCGCCACCGGCACTCGCCTGCCCCATCTGCGCTATCTGACATCGTCAGGCGAACTGCTTCCGAGCGACCTTGCCCGCCAGGTCACGGAACTCGGCGAGAGCGTCACGCTGATCAATCTCTACGGCTCCTCGGAGGTGGCGGCCGACGCCACCTGCTGCACCGTCACCCCCGCTGCATTGACGGGCAAGATCGTCTCGATCGGCAAGCCGATCGGGCGGATGCGCGTCCATGTCGTCGACGACCATCTCCAGCCCGTCGGTCCCGGCGTCGCGGGCGAACTCTGCGTCTCAGGCCCAGGGCTTGCGAAAGGCTATCTCGGACGCCCGGACCTGACCGGCCAGGCCTTCATTCCCAATCCATTCGCAGAGCCCGGCGAGCGCGAGCATGCGCGGCTGTTCCGGTCCGGAGACATGGTCTCGACCCGGCCCGATGGCGAACTCGACTATATGGGCCGCAAGGATTTCCAGATCAAGATCAGGGGCTTCCGCATCGAGCCCGGCGAGATCGAGACGACGCTCGCAGCCCATCCGAAGATCCGTGCCTGCGCCGTCAGCGCCGCGGAAACGGCGGGAGGACGGCAACTCGTCGCCTTCTGCGTCTTGCCGGCCGCCGACAGCTTCGACAGCACCCTGTCCAGCGAGTTGCGCCGATTTCTGCTGACGCGCCTGCCCGACTACATGGTGCCTTCGCGCTTCATCCAGATCGGGGCGCTGCCGCGGCTTCCCAACGGCAAGCTCGATCGCAACGCCCTGACGGTGACCGACGAGGTCCCCGCCGTGGCGGAAGCCGACGCAGCCTCGACCGAGATGGAGCGCCGCCTTCTGGCGATCTGGAGGGCGGTGCTCGGGCAGTCCCGCGTCGGCATGGACGACAATTTCTTCGAGATCGGCGGCGATTCCATCCAGGCTTTTCGCGTTGCGGCGCGTGCGAGAGCCGATTCCGTCGTTCTGACGCCGGCCGATATCCACGACTATCCGACGATCCGCGCTCTCGCCGCCCTGCTCGAGGGCAGGACGAGCGTTGCCAGCGCATGGACGACGCCCGGCGCGGTCTCGCCGCTCAGTCCGATGCAGAGCTATTATTTCACCTGGGCCAGGCCGAACCCCGACATGTTCAATGTCGGCTTCATCACCCGTCTTGGCGCCATGCTCGACCCGCCCCTGCTGCAGGGCGCACTGCATGACGTCGTCGCCCATCACGATGCGCTGCGCCTGCGCTTCACGAAGGGCACGGAGGGCCACTATGCGCAGCACTATATCGCGCTTCCGGAGGCCCAGCGCGTCCCGGTGCACGTGCTTGCATTGCCCGCAGCGCCCCTTGAGACGCAGCTCGGCTTCATCGGCAGCGAGATCGAGCGGCTGCACGCGACGCTCGACATTGCAAACGGCCCCGTGATGACGGTCGCCCTGTTCGCCGATCCAGCCGGCAGCAACCACCATCTCTTCCTGACGATGCATGAGCTCGTCACGGACGCCCTGTCCCTGCAGGTCACGCTCGAGGATCTGCGCACCGCCTATGATGCCCTCGAAGCCGGCAAGCCCGTCGTGCTCCCGGCCAAGACCACGCCCTATCACCAATGGGTGGAGCAGGTGATTGCCTATGCGCGAAGCCCGCAGGCCGAGGCGCAGCTCGATTACTGGATCGGCGAGGCGAGCGGCGCCCTGCCCTTCCCGGAGGATGCGCAGGTCGAGGGAGCATTGCAGCGCGACATCGACAGCCATGGCTTCGAGGTTCTCGATGCAGCCGCGATGGCAGGCCTGCGCGAGCGGCTGGGCGGCGCGGCTCAATCGACCATGATCCACGCCATCGTCGCCAGTCTCGCCGTCACGGCCAACCGGTTGTCGGGCCAGCGCAACCTGATCTTTCACAAGGTCGCCCATGGCCGGGAGAGCTGCATCCGCGCTGCCGATCCCTCGCGCACGGTCGGCTGGTTCATCACCCACACGCCGATCACCGCCCGCCTGCCCGATGGCGAGCTCGACAGCGAGCGGGCGCTCGCTGCAGCGCTCGAGGCGGTCGCGGCGCAGTACCGCGCCATCCCCGACAATGGCATCGGACACAGCGCGCTGCGCTACTATTCAAGCGATCCGCGGGCCAAGATCCTGGCGCGCGAGGACAAGGTGCGCACGTTGTTCCAGTATATCGGCAATGTCTGGGAGGATAATTACGACGGCGTGCGCTTCCTCCCACCCGACCCGTCGCTGATGGACGTTCCCGATACGGTCGCGGCAGGCAACCTCGCGGACTACCATCTGCACGTCTATGCCTATGTGATGGATGACTGCTTCCGCATGAAGTTCTTCTATACGCGCCCGAATTACCGGAGCGAGACCATCCTTGCGATGGCGGAGATCTTTACCGGGTCGATAAAAGCCATGCTGGTGCCGGGATGGCGCGCCAACTGACGCTGGCGAGCGACACCGCGGACGGGCACCTCCTGCTCGCCCGGACACAGCTGCCCGAATTGATGGATGCGCTGCCAAAGGGCGCGCAGGGCAGCGTGCACCTGCTCAGACTGGCGCAGATCGCTCGTCGCGATTGGGCCTTGCTGATGGGATTGCTGGACGCGGCGGAAAGGCAGCGCGCGGCACGTTTCCGGTTCGAGGGCGACCGGGATGCCTATATCGCGGCCCATGGCCTGCTGCGGCTCGCCATCGCGTCCCGGCTGGGAGCCAACCCTGCAGAGCTGCGCCTCAGCCACCAGCCAGGTAAGAAACCCGCCCTGATCTCAGAAGATCGGTCCGATGCTGCCGTTCCGGCGATCGATTTCTCGCTGTCGCACACACGCAGCTGCGTTGGCTGCATCGTTGCCGAGGGGATCAGCGTCGGCATCGATATCGAACCGACGCGCGATCCGCCCGCCCAGGGTGAAGGCCCGCTCTCGCCCCAAGAGATCGCGTGGCTGCGCACAAGGCCGCCCCGGTCTGCCGCAGCCGAGTTCACCAAGCTCTGGTGCCGCAAGGAGGCGCTGCTGAAGTCGCTCGGGTCGCGCGAGCCGATGAGCATGAGCAGGTTTTCCGCCATTCCGGGGCAAGCCATCGCGCTTCCAGCGGGAAGCGGTTTTCCCGCCCAGGACATCAGCGTCACATCGCACCTGACAGATGACGGCATCCATATCGCGATCGCAGTGCGATCCGCCGTCYGCTAATCTGAGGCCGATCAGCGATGCCCGGATGCGTGGGGCTTTCCGCARCGGGGAACAGGGCGAGACGATCCGGATGGCGGCCGAATAGGCGTGCGCCCCGGGGCCTCATGCCCTCGGTTGATCCTTCGGAAGGGACAAGAAACGGCCGCGCCTCGGGGCGCATCCCGCAAGCGCAACCGCGGCGCGAGTGGCCTTCAGCCGCTTTTCCGACCAGCGGCGAAGTGTCCGACGCGCCAGCCGAGCTTGTCCTCGATACGCCGTGCCGCCGTCTTCACCGCCTCGACGAAAGTCAATTGCTCCTCGTTGACGCGGAACTCGGGCAAGACGATCGAAACAGTGATTGGGCAGGCGCCGGCCTCGTCCAGCACCGGCGCGGCGATACAGGCGACCGCATAGTCGGACTCGCCCGCCTGGATCGACAGGCCTGCGGCGAGCGCGTCGCGCGATTGGGCGAGCAGGACGGTGGGGTCGGTGACGGCGCGCCCGGTCGGCGATGCCTTGGCGCTCTTGCGGAAAAGGGCTGCCCGCTCCGCCTCGTCCAGGCCGGCGACCAGCAGGCGGCCAGAGGCGGTCCAGTTCAGCGGCACGCGCGTGCCGACGCGCGAGGTGATGACGAAGTGCCCCGGGCCCTCGGCCATCGCCTCGACCACCATCATGCCGCCGTCGCGGCCGCAGATCTGGACGGTCTCGCCGACTTCGCGCGCCAGCACATGCATCTCGTGCGTCGCCACGGTGATGACCTGGAGATCGCGCGCATAGGCGAGGCCATAGTGGTAGAGCCGGGGACCCAGCCAGACGCCGCCTTCGCCGGTGCGCGTCAGCAGGCTCTTGTCGAGCAGGTCCTCGACGATGGCATAGATGGTCGATAGCGGCGCGCCGATCGCACGGGCGACCTCATAGGCGGTCTGGGCTCGCCCCTCCTGCTGGAGATGGTCGAGGATCTGCACGGCGCGGTCGATGCCGCTGACGCGCGAACGCCGCGGCCCGGTGCGCCCTGGCTCGTCTTCGCTCGACTGCGTCGTCGTGGCTTTCGTCATGTCCGGGCTTTCGATACCTGCCGCGCGCTGTTTCCACGGCGGTGCCCCACTGCAGTTTCGGGTGGGCCTTGCAAACCGCGCGACCTTACCGGCACCTTCGTCAACGCCAGGACAGGCCGTGGCTGTGCCGGACCAGCCGGCGCGGGCGCGGCACGTAGCGGCTGGCCGCGATCGCTTCCGCGCCGATCACCGCGTAGCGCGGCTCGAACAGCCGCGTCAGCTGCGAGACGTCGCCGTTCGAATCGGTCGCCTCGAGATCGCCATCGACCAACTCAAAGATCGTGAAATCGGCCCTCTCGCCGATCGTGAGCCGGTCCGTCATCGCCAGCTTGATCACCGAGGCCGGGGCGTGGGTCACCGCCTCGACGATGGCGTCGAAGGGCATGCCGACCGAGAGCAGCTTCGACATCGTCGTCGCGAGGTCCCAGACCGGGAAGTTCATGCAGCGGTTGTGCAGGTCCGTCGAGATCGAGAACGGCATCAGCCCGCGCTTGATCGCGGCCTCGGCCACCTTGAAGGAGAAGGAGGCGCCGCCATGACCGATGTCGAGGCGGACACCCCGCGCGGCGCAGCGCTCGGCGAGGGTGAAGAGGTCCTCGTCCTCCATCAGGCTCGATCCCGCCTTGCCGTTGAAGCAGTGCGTGACGACGTCGCCCGGCCCCAGCGCCTCCAGCACCTCCTCGTAGAGGGCTGGCGGCTCGCCGACATGGACCATCATCGGCAGTTTCAGGATCTTGGCGATCTTCTTGCCGAGCTTGACCGGCGTCACGCCCCAGGAGCCGGTGATGACATGGCTCGCCCGGACCTTGATGCCGACGATATGCTCGCTATTCTCCGCATAGCATTCGAGGATGCGGTCGAGGTCGATGTCCTTGATGTCGCGCAGTTCCGACACGCGGTTGCAGGCGACGAGCCCGATCGAGCCGAGATTGAGGAAGGCCTTGATCCGCTCGCGCGCCGGCTCGATGACGTATTCGCGGAAACCGTGGAAATTCGCCTCGCCGGCCGAGCCCGCATCGACCATGGTCGTAACGCCGCGCGCGGCCCCGCAGTCGCTAGGCCTGAGCGAGATGTCGGTGCCGCCGTGCCAGACATGGACGTGCAGGTCGACCCAGCCCGGCGAGACGAAGGCGCCCTTGCCGTCGACGCGCAGCGCGTCGGGCGGTGCTGGCAACGCCGGGCCAATCGCGGTGATGTTGCCGTCGCCGCCGACGAGGATGTCGATCGCCGCAGCGGGGATCGCCGGGCCAAAGGCGACCGGCCTCACATTCGCGATGAGGAGAGGTTGTTGCGTCACGAACGTCATCTCAGAGATCCTTCCGCAGCCGCGGATCGAGCAGGTCGCGCAGGCCGTCGCCGACCATCTGCAGGGACAGCACGGCGAGCACGATGGCGAGGCCGGGGAAATAGGTCATCCAATCCGCCTRGCCGATATATTGCCGGCCGGAAGCGATCATCGTGCCCCAGGTCGGGACATCGGGGCTGACGCCGAGCCCGAGGAAGGAAAGTCCGGCCTCGGCCAGCATGGCGCTGGCGAAGATGAAGGTGGCCTGCACCGTGATCGGCGAGACGATGTTCGGCAGGACATGCCGCGTCATGATCCGGAAGGTCGTGTTGCCGCAGGCTCGGGCCGCCTCGACATAGGGCAACTCGCGGATCACCAGGGTCGCAGCGCGGACGATGCGCGCCAGCCGTGGCGCATAGACGATCGCGAGCGCCACGATCACCGTCACAAGCGATGGACCGAGCGCCGCGACCAGCGCGATCGCCAGGAGGATGTCGGGGAACGCCATCATCGCGTCGATCAAGCGGGCGGTCGGCGTGTCGAGCCGCTTGAAGAACCCGGCCAGCAGCCCGAGCGTCACGCCGATCAGCGACGACAGGACGACGACGGCGGCGCCGACCGAGAGCGACAGGCGGCCGGCATAGAGCATCCGCGAGAAGAGGTCCCGGCCGAATTCGTCCGTACCGAACCAGTAGGTCGCGGACGGTGGCTTCAGACGGTTGACGATCGAGAGCCGGCCGGGCGCATAGGGCGCGATCAGCGGCGCCAGCGCCGCGAGCAGCACGAAGACGAGGAGGATCGCGAGGCCGATCGCCACTGTGCGGCGTTTCATCAGCTGTCGCAGGAAGGTCCGGCCGCGGCGCGGCGCCAGCGCATCGGGTGTGAGGTCGACCATCAGTAGCGCACCCTTGGATCGACCAGCAGATAGAGCATGTCGATCGCGAAATTGATCAGGACATACAGGCCGGCGATCACGAGCAGCGCGCCCTGGATCACCGGATAGTCGCGTCGCAGCACGGCCGAGACCACGAGGTTGCCGACGCCCGGCAGGCCGAACACCGTCTCGGTCACGACCGCGCCCGAGATCAGCACGGCGGCTGTCAGCCCGAGCACGGTGAGGATCGGGATCAGCGCGTTCTTGAGCGCATGGGTAAGGATGACGGCCTGCTCGCCCAGCCCCTTGGCCCGCGCCGTGCGGATATAGTCGTCACCGAGCACGTCGAGCATCGARGCGCGSGTGAAGCGSATGATSAGCGCCGAGGAGACGAGCCCGAGCGCAACCGCCGGCAGGATCAGGTGCCGGATCCGTTCGATAAGGCTCGTATCGGGCCCGCCATAGCCGGAAACCGGAAGGATCTGCAGGCGCACGGCGAAGATCTGCATCAGGATCAGCCCGAGCCAGAAGCCGGGGATGCTCGCGCCGAGCATGGCGAGCGTCGTCGCCGCCTGGTCGAGGAAGGAGCCGCGCCGATAGGCGGCGTAGATGCCGACGGGCAGCGCGATGACGCTCGCGATGGCCAGCGACAGCAATGTCAGGAAGAAGGTCGGCTCGGCCCGCTCCAGCAGCGCGGAGGTCACCGGCATGTTCAGGAAGATCGACTGGCCGAGATCGCCGCGCAACAACTGCCCGACATAGAGCACGTATTGCGAGAGGATCGAGCGATCGAGCCCGAGCCTGGTGCGTAGATCTGCGACGTCCTGCGCCGTCGCATCGGGGCCGAGCATCACCGCGGCGGGATCGCCCGGCGTGACGCGCACGATCACGAAGACGATCGTGACGACGAGCAGCATGACCGCGACCATGCCGGAGATGCGTTGAAGGATGTAGCCGACCATGGCCCGACCGCCTCGTTGCTCGTCGACCGGCCGTGTTCACACGGCCGGTCGTCGAAGGCCGTGATCACACGGCCGGTCGACGAAGGGGGATCACTTTTTCAGGGTGACGTTCCAGAAATAGGGCCAGGGCGCCGGCACGACGCCGTCGAGCTTCGCGGATTTCGCGGAAAGCGCGTTGAAGTCGCCGATCTTGATGAAGGGCACCTCGTCATAGATCGTCTTCTGCACATTCGCCCACAGCACGGCCCGCTTGGCGGGGTCGGCTTCGGAGGTGAAGGCGTCGACGGCGGCCTTGCGGGCAGGCGTGTCCCACCAGCCGGGCGAGCTGGTCGACAGCGAGCCGATCAGCGCCGGTTCCGGCAGGAAGGGGCTGTGGGTGATGTAGATCTCCCACAAGGCCTTGTYGGTCCGCCGCTGGGTCAGGGTCGCCCAGTCGACGACCTGCATGTCGACGGTGAAGCCGGCGAGCTTCAGATACTCGGTCGCGACCTGCGCCATCTTGTAGTGGAACTCGTACTGGCGGCTGGTCAGGATGCGGATCGGCTCGCCCTTGTACCCGGCCGCCTTGGCGGCGGCCCTCGCCTTGTCGGCATCGCCGACATTGTAGTTCCCGGCGACGCCCGCATCGGTGTGCCAGACATAATCCGACGGATAGATGTCGCCGTCGAGCGCGTAGAACTCCGTGCTGCCGAACGCCGCGGCCAGCATGTCCTCCATGTTCAGCGCCATGCGGATCGCCTTGCGGACCGCGACGTTCTTCGCCGCGCCCTCGGCGGTGTTGAAGATGAAGACGGGATAGCCGAAGGGCTTCAGCAGGACGGGCTGCGAGGCCGCCCCCTTCAACCGGTCGATGGATTCCACGGGAATTGAATCGACATAGGAGTATTGGCCGGAAACGGCCGACTCGACGCGGGTATTCGCATCCGGAACCGGCACGAAGCGGACCTCGTCCAGCAGGGCGCGCCGCGCGCCGCCGTAGCCGTCGCCCTGGCCGTCGCGCGGCTTGTAGCCGGCGAAGCGGACGAGCTGGATGTACTGATCGGCCTTGCGCTCCTTCAGCATGTAGGGGCCCGTTCCGATGAACTCCTTCATCGGTTCGCTCTGCTTATTCGCCGGGATGATGATCGCGGCTGAGTTGTTGAAGGCGAGCAGCGAGGTCAACGGTGCATAAGGCTGCTTCAGCGTGATCACGAGCGAGGCCGGGCCGGCGGCCTCGACGCTCTCGATGAAGCCCGCCGCCTGCTTTCCGCGCGAGGCCAGCTTCATCCAGCGCTTCAGCGAGGCGACGGCATCATCGGGGGTCAGCTCGGAGCCGTCATGGAATTTGACGCCCGGCCGCAGCGCGATGGTGTAGCGCTTGCCRTCGTCGCTGATCGCGGGCAGMGCATCCGCGAGTAGCGGCGTCACCTTCCAGCTCTTGTCGAATGTGTAGAGGGTCTCGAAGACATGCTGGGTGATCGTGCCGACCAGATCGGCGGTCGAGACCATCGGGTCCAGGGTCGGCGGCTCGCCGACGGTCGCCACCGTGGCGATGCCCCCGGTCTCTTGTGCGAGGGCGAGCGACGGTCCGGTGAGCAGGCTGCAGGCGAGGAGGCATCCGAGCAGGCGTTTCATGGTCCCTCACATTCTTTTATTATGTAATACTATGTCTTATAACAGAATATCGACCCGCGATGAATGTCAACGCATGGCGTGCGTCGATGCTCAGCCGGGCCATTTCACCGAGGCGGCGGCGTGCCGGTTTCGGCGTTCCGCCAGCGGATCGCGTTGCTGCGCCGCACCGCTTCGCGTTCGGCGACGATGCGGCACCGGCACGGAAGACGGCCGGCTGGTCGGCCTGGGGGGAAGACGAACTGGAGCTCGGGTACGCCATCTCGCCGGAGCATCAGGGCTGCGGCTATGCCGTCGAAGTGGCGTCAGCGCTCTTGTCTGAGGCTCGTCGGCATCGGCTCCCACGGCAGTTGGTGGGGTTCGCACTGGAGAACAACGCGGCATCCAGACATGTTCTGGAGCGGATCGGCATGACCTTCGAAGGCGAGCGTGTCATCGGGGGCCTGCTGCACGCCTTCTATCGCGCAGCCGACTGAGGACAGACCCGAACCGGCGGCCGGGCGCCCGGCCCCCTCCTCCCGGATAGCGAAGCTTGCCCCCCGGACGCCTCCGCTCCTGCATGCCGCGAGAGCGGTGCAGCGCGTTGCTCAGCGCGCCCGCGGGTCGAGGGCGTCGCGCAGGCCATCGCCGAGCAGGTTGAACGACAGCACGGTTGCGAAGATGGCGATGCCGGGCCAGAGCGCCATCCAGGGCGCATTGCTCAGGAAGCGCTGCGCCGAATTCAGCATCGAGCCCCAGGAGGGCGCCGGCGGCTGCAGGCCGAGGCCGAGGAAGGACATGCTCGCTTCCGCAATGATCGCGGCTGCGATCGTCAGTGTCGCCTGGACCATGAGCTGCGGCAGGATGTTCGGCAGGATGTGGCGCACCGCGATGCGCCATTGCGGATTGCCGACCGCGCTTGCCGCTTCGACATAGTCCTCAGCCTTGATCGAGAGCACCTGGCCGCGCGTCAGGCGGATGAAGAGCGGCATGGCGGTGATGCCGATCGCCAGCATCGCATTGGTCAGGCTGGGCCCGAGGAAGGCCGCGAGCGCGATCGCGAGGATGAGGAACGGGCAGGCCAGCATCGCATCGGTGAAGCGGCTGATCAGGCCGTCGACCAGGCCCCCGAGAAAGCCGGCTGCGAGCCCGAGCGGCACGCCGATCGCCATGGCGATGCCGACCGAGGTCAGGCCTGCCAGCAGCGAGGCCCTGGCGCCCCAGATGATGCGCGAAAGCATGTCGCGGCCGGCCTCATCAGTGCCGAACCAGTGCGCGGCGGAGGGTGCCTTGCGCACCGCGGTCCAGCTCTGCGCCGCCGGGTCGTAGGGCGCCAGAAGCGGCGCGAAGACGGCGACGAAGACCATGAGCAGCACGACGGCGAGACCGACCAGCGCGCTCTTGCGCTTCGACAGGCGCCGCCACACGCGGCCGCGGAAGAAGTTCGCGACGGGATTGGCCGAAGGCTTGGGTTCCGAGATCGTCAGCACAGGTCAGCTTCTCAGTCTTGGGTTGACGAGGATGTATCCGATGTCGGCCAGCAGGTTGAGGACGATGTAGAAGAGCGAGGTCACGAGCACGACGCCCTGCACCACGGGATAATCGCGGGTGAAGACGGCATCGACGATCAGCTTGCCGAAGCCCGGGATCGTGAAGATCTGCTCGGTCAGGACCGCGCCGGAAAGCAGCGCGCCGAACTCAAGCGCACCAAGCGTGATGATCGGCGTCAGCGCATTGCGCATCGCATGCTTGAACACGACGACCCACTCACTGAGGCCCTTGGCGCGCGCGGTGCGAACGTAATCGCTTTCGAGCGCCTGGAGCATCGCGCTGCGGGTATGGCGCATGATGACGCCGGCGATCGCGGTGCCGAGCACGCAAGCCGGCATGATCGTCGTCGAGAGGTTCATCTTCAGATCCTCCCAGGGGCTGACGAAGCCCGAGGCCGGCAGCCAGCCGAGATGGACCGAGAAGAACATGATCAGCATGATGCCGAGCCAGAAATTCGGCACCGAGATGCCGGCAAGCGACGCGACATTGGTGGTGTAGTCGATGGCGCTGTTGGGGCGCAGAGCCGAAATGACGCCCGCCGTGATGCCGACCACGAGCGCGATCAGGATGCCCATGACCGCGAGCTGCAGCGTCACCGGCAGCTTGAGCAGGATCAGCTCGAGGACGGGGCGGTTATGGCGCATGGATTCGCCGAGATCGCCGGTCACCACGCCCTTCAGCCAGTAGAGATACTGGACGATCAGGGGCTGATCGAGGTGATACTGGGCGCGGATCGCGGCCAGCGTAGCCTCATCGGGATTTTCGCCGGCGAGCACGAGCGCCGGGTCGCCCGGCAGGAGATGCTGCAGCGAGAAGATGATCATCGACAGAAGGATGACCGTCGGGACGAGTTGCAGAAGGCGGCGTCCAAGAAGCGAAGACATGGGTCAGCCCTCCGTCACGGTCTGGGCCGGCCGCGCAGCCATGGCTTCAAAGGCCGCGAACAGCTTTTCGAGCTTCGGGTTGCGTGGTTCACGCGCAATCTCGGCTGCATCCTGTGCCGGCAGTTCGCGCCAGAAGGCGCAGGCATTGGCATGGCCGCCCGCTTCGACCTCGAGCACCATGCTCACGCTCTTGCAGGCCGGTCGCGCATGCGGGCAGCGTGTATGCAGCCGGCATCCTTCGGGCGGGGACAGCGGGCTCGGCAGATCGCCATGGAGTCTCGCCGCGCGCGAGCGCTGGTGGCTCGGCGGCGCCGCGACCGGAATGGCCGAGAGCAGCGCCCGCGTATAGGGGTGGCGCGGCGCGGCGAAGATCTCGTCGGAGGTGCCCATCTCGACGACCTTGCCGAGATACATCACGGCGACGCGATCGGCGATGTGCTTCACGACACCGAGGTCGTGCGAGATGAAGACGAAGGCAATACCGAGCCGCTTCTGTAGGTTCTTCAACAGGTTGAGGACCTGCGCCTGGATCGAGACGTCGAGGGCCGACACCGCCTCGTCGCAGATGATCGCCTTCGGCTCGGAGGCGAGCGCCCGGGCGATGACCACGCGCTGGCGCTGGCCGCCGGAGAATTCATGCGGATAGCGGTCCGCCTGTTCCGGGCGCAGGCCGACCATGTCGAGAAGCTCCGCGACGCGCCTGGCGCGCTGCCCGGCCGGCACGATGTCGTGCAGCATCAGCGGCTCGGCGATCGTCTGGGCGATCGTCATGCGCGGGTTGAGCGAGGCATAGGGGTCCTGGAAGATCAGCTGCACATGCCGGCGCTGTGCGCGCACGGCCGCGTGGCTGGCGTGGGTGACGTCCTGCCCGTCGATGAAGACCTCGCCGGAGCTGGGCTCGATCAGGCGCATCAGCAGGCGGCCGAGCGTCGACTTGCCGCAACCGGATTCGCCGACGATGGCGAGCGTTTCGCCGGGCATCAGCGACAGGGTCACGTCATCGACCGCGCCGACGGACGCGAGCGGGCGGCCAAACAGCGAGCGCTTGACGACGAAGCTCTTGCCGAGGCCGCGGGCTTCGAGGATCGGCTTGGCCGCGGGGGAGCTGGAGGCGCTCTGGATCATGGGACGAGGTCCTGCATGGGCGCACGCCAGCAGCGGCTGAAATGGCCGGCCGTGACCTCGATGAGGTCCGGCATCTCGGCGCAGCGCGCGACGCGGAAGGGGCAGCGCGCCTGGAAGCGGCAGCCCGAGGGCGGATTGGCCATATCGGGCACGGTGCCGGTGATGGCGACCAGCTGCTCGCGCTTTTCGTCGAGACGCGGTAGCGAGCCGAGCAGGCCGACCGTGTAGGGGTGCTGCGGGAAGGTGAAGAGATCCTCGACCGAGCACTGCTCGACGACCTGGCCGGCATACATGACGATGACGTCGTCGCAGGATTCCGCGACCACGCCGAGATCATGGGTGATGAGGATGATGGCGGTGCCGGTCTTCTGCTGCAGCTCGCGCATCAGCTCGAGCACCTGCGCCTGGATCGTGACGTCGAGCGCAGTCGTCGGCTCGTCGGCGATCAGCAGCTCGGGATCGCAGGCGAGCGCCATGGCGATCATCACGCGCTGACGCATGCCGCCCGAGAGATTGTGCGGATATTGATGGTAGCGGGTCTCGGGCGACGGAATGCGCACCAGCTTCAGCATGGCGATGGCGCGTTCTGTCGCCTCCTTCTTCGAGATCGGGCGGTGGCGCAGGATGACTTCGTTGATCTGCTCGCCGACCGTATAGGACGGGTTGAGCGAGGTCATCGGCTCCTGGAAGATCATCGCCAGCCGGTTGCCGCGCAGGCTGCGCATGCCTGATTTGCTCTCGTCGAGCAGCTCGCGGCCATCGAAATTGACGCGGCCGGAAATGCGCGCGCTGTGCTCGGGCAGAAGCCGCATCACGGCGAGCGAGGTCACGCTCTTGCCGCTGCCGGATTCGCCGACGATCGCCAGCGTGCGCCCCTTCCGGACCGAGAAGCTGACGCCGTCGACCGCAGTCACGGTGCGCGTGTCGCCTTCGAAGGCGACACGCAGGTTGTTGACGTCGAGGACGGACGCGGATGCGTCATCAGCCCGAACGGATCGGAGTGGGGTGCTCATCGCGTCCTTGGTACCGGTTCAGTTCTTGGTTCCTGGGTGCCGGCTCAGTTCTTGCGGCTGACGTCAGCCAGGCGGATGATGCCATCCGGAGCGGGCTTGAGGCCGGTGATCTTGGAGCTGTGCGCGAAGATCCACTGCGAGTGGTAGAGATAGACGATCGGCAGGTCCTTGAGCAGGATCGCGACCGCCTTGGCGTATTCGGCCTGGCGCGCGGCGGGGTCCCCGAGCGAGCGGGCCTTGGCGAGGATCGCGTCGAGCGCCTCGTTGCAATACTTGGCGTCGTTCGTCGCGGCGCCGCAGGAGAGCATCGGGGTGACGTTCAGGTCGGGATCGACGCGGCCGCTCCAGCCGACGAGATGCGACTGGAACTTGCCCTGACGGGCGACGTCGAGCAGCGTCATCAGTTCGGTCGGCTTGATCGAGACCTTGATGCCGATGTCCTGGACCATCGCCTGGATGAGCTGGGCGACCTGCTGGCGCTCGGCATCGGTGGGAACGAGCAGTTCCAGATTGACCGACTTCACACCGGCCTCGGCCATCTTCTTCTTGGCGGCGTCGAGGTCACGGGCCGGAACCGGGAAGCTCTTGTCGTAGAACGGGCTCGACGGCGGGAACGGCTGGTTGCCGATGCTGGCCTGGCCGTCGAAGACGACATTGCGCGATAGATCAGGCGATCGAACTTGTACTTCGCCGCATCGTAATATTGCGGGAATTTCTCGAGGACGATGCGGTCCTGGACCACGCGCTCGAGGAATTTGTAGGGACCGGAGCAGACCGGCGCATCGGTGAACTTGTCGCCGAGCTTTGCACCAGCCGCCGGGCTGATGATCATGCCGGCGCGGTCGCTGAGCGCGGCGAGCAGCGGAACCGAAGGCTCCTTGAGGCTGATCTTGACGGTGGTCGGATCGACGGCTTCGACGCTCTTGATCGCGCTGATCTCAGCCTTGCGCCGCGAGATCCCCGAGGTGAGCGCGCGCTCCAGATTGTACTTGATCGCCGCGGCGTCGACCTTGGTCCCGTCGTGGAAGACGGCATCGCTGCGCAGCGTCAGGGTCAGCACGGTGCTGTCTGCGCTCCATTCCCAGCTGGCCGCCAGCATCGGGATGATTTTGCCGTTCTGGTCGATGTCGACGATCTTGTCGCAGAGCGACTGCAGCACGTGGCGGCCGACGAAGCTCCAGTTGGACACGGGGTCGAGCGTATCAGGATCGTCCTGCAGGCCGATCTTGAGAACGGTCTGGGCGGCGGCGGGCGCCACCGTCACGGCCATGGCGCCGAGCGTCAGGCTGGCTGCGAGTGCAAGATAAGTCGGTTTCATCGATAGTCCCCTCTCCTGTTCCGGAATGCTTGTCTCATTGGGGTCAGCGGGTCGGGATCAGCGGGCGACCGCATAACCCTGGACGCCGCGCGGGTTGGCGCCGGCCTTCACCAGCTGCACATCGCCATCCATCTCGCGGGCGACCGCCGAGAGGCGTCCTTCGGACCAGGCGTCGCCGACGGTGATCTTGTGGCCCCGCGCCGCCAGATCGTCGCGGACCGCCTGCGGGAAGCGGTCTTCGAGCGTGACCGCGCCGAAGCTGATCTCGCGCGGCCAGAAGGAGCTCGCTAGATGGTCGGTATGGAAGGACGGGGCGTCGATCGCTTCCTGCAGGTTCATGCCCTTGTGGAGATGGCGCAGCAGCATGATCAGCTGCCATTGATCCTGCTGGTCGCCGCCCGGCGTGCCGAAGGCCATGTAGGGCTGGCCGTCACGATAGACGGTCGACGGCGTCAGCGTCGTGCGCGGCCGCTTCGACGGCGCGAGCGTGGAGTTCAGGCCCTCTTCGAGCCAGAACATCTGCGCGCGGGTCGTCAGGCTGAAGCCGAGACCGGGAATGACCGGGCTCGACTGGAACCAGCCGCCGGACGGCGTCGCCGACACCATATTGCCCCAGCGGTCGACGGCGCTGACCTGCACGGTGTCGCCGCGCTGGGCGCCTTCGCGGGTCAGTGCCGGTTCGCCCTGCCTGTCATTCGGCAATTTGGCTTCGCGGGCGACCGTCGGCTCGCCGCCGCCAAGGCCGGGCTGTGCAATGGTGCCAACCGTGCGCAGCGGCGGCAGATTGGGATTGCGCCCCTCAGGGGTGCCGGGGAGGACGTCCATCGACGCCTTACCCGTGATCAGCGCGCGGCGGATATCGGCATAGCCGGAGGAGAGCAGCGCCTTGATCGGTACATCGGAGCTGTCGCCGTACCAGGAATCGCGGTCGGCCATCGCGAGCTTGGCCGTCTCGACGACGAGATGCACGAAATCGGCGCTTGTCGGATCGAGATCGGCGATATCCGTGCCCTTGAGGATCTGCAGCATCTGCAGCAGGACCGGTCCCTGCGACCACGGCCCACATTTGAAGACCTCGCAGTCGCCATAGGTCACGGAGACCGGCTTTTCGATCTGCGGCTGATAGTCAGCCATGTCCTGGGCGGTGATCAGGCCCTTGTGGCGGCGGCCCGAGACGTCCCAGACCTCTTGCGTGGCGCAGAATTCCTCGATCCGCTCGGCGACCGGGCCGCGATACCAGAAGTCGAGCGCCGCATTGATGCGTGCCTCGCGATTCCCGGCCGATTTCGCGTGGTCGAGGATCTGCTGGTAGAGCGCCGCGATCTGCGGATTGCGGAAGAGCTTGCCGGACTGAGGGGCCACGCCGCCCGGCAGGTAAATCTCCGCGGAGCTCGGCCAATGGGTCTCGAAGAGCTCGCGCATCGAGGCGATCGTCCGGGCGATGCGTGGCGCCAGCGGGTGGCCGGTCCTGGCGTAATAGATCGCGGGCGCCAGCACGTCTTCGAGCTCGGCCGTGCCGTAGTCGCGCAGCAGCGTCAGCCAGGCGCCGAATGCGCCGGGAATGCAGGCGGCGAGCAGGCCGGTGCCCGGAATGATATCGAGGCCGAGATCCTTGAAATGCTTGATGGTCGCCTTCGCAGGGGACGGCCCCTGCCCGCAGATGACGATCGGCTGATCGGCTCCGGCCGGGGTCACGATGATCGGCACCTCGCCGGCGGGGCCGTTGAGATGGGGCTCGACGATCTGCAGGACGAAACCGGTGGCGACCGCGGCGTCAAAGGCGGTGTGGCCCCTTTCCAGGATGGACATGCCGACGGTCGAGGCAAGCCAATGCGTCGAGGAAACGGCTCCGAATGTGCCCCTGAGTTCCGGTCGCGTCGTAAAAGTCATGGCAATTCCTCATTTCCAGCCATCCGCGACCGCCTTGAGGAAGGCTGTCGACAAGGCCGGAGATCCACGCGGGGATGTTAGACAAGCCTCAGGATTTTGTGCCGCTGCTCATGCGGGAGCGGCTCGTTTTGTATATTTTTTGTCTACATTGCAATAGGATTGTGTACTCATCGGGATCGGCCGAGATGGTCAACTCAGGGGATGGCGAGCTTGGGAATTGAAGATCGCGCGATGCTGGACGTGCCGGCCGCCACCAAGAAAAGTCGCAGTGATTTCATCGCCGAACAGCTCGAAGAGGCTGTGATCAAC
>NZ_JBFTRC010000188.1:0-14284 GCF_056399325.1 Allobosea sp. 01N443 | reverse complement strand
GGCGAACGCCCTATCAGGCCATCTGCGACGCCTGGATCAGTGACCCGTCACCCTTCAAAATCAATCCGCACCATCTCATCCCGAGACCGCACATCTAGGGGGATCCCTTCCCTCTCCTGGCATCGCCCTCAAGTACAATAGAGGATCCGATACCTTGGTGGGAGGATGGCCACTTCGAAACGCGCACGTGAAATGCGCCATGACGACGATCCAGAAACGTGGACTGACACGTCTTATGCTGCGGCTGCCTGGGTTGCGTGCGGGCTTCGAACAGACGTCTGATGAGATCTTTCTCGATCTCTGTGAGGCCTATGAGCTGGCGTGGATCGGACTCGATTTCTGGACCCGGTCGGAAGCGCCAGAACGCGCCGAGCGGATTATGGAATACGAGGAGTTGGCGGCCTCTTTGGAGTCGGAGGCGCTTATTAGAGGAAGGAAAYCCTGAGACGCCGGCGCGCGGGCACGGCCTGGGGCCTCGCTGCTCCCGCCGGATCAGCGGGCCCACACTCAGCCCTTCATTTTGATGAGCCGCAGTCGCTCGATCTGAACTTTGAGCGCAGCAACCACGCCCTCGCCGCGAATGCCCCTGATGCCTTGGCTTTTGCGGTCCTCGGCGCCGGGGACGCCGTCGAGGATTTCGGCGCGCTTCGCCTCTGGGAGGGAGAGCAGATATTCGACCTCGCATTCGTGCCGCCACTCCCCGGAATCGGAGAGAACCTCTCGACCGAAGAGATGGGACCAGACGACGCGAGGTGAGGCACGGTGCATCTCCAGGGTTGCCCCCAGACTGGTCGATCGCAATGCGTTCATCGACGCAGGCACCGCATCCTGCCTGGACTCAACTCATGGAGCCGATCGCCGGTTCCGCGCCGACGAAACAATTTCGCTCGCGCCCGGAACCCGTAGAGGCCGCTGCGCGTTCTTGTATCAGCCCAAAAAGGGGTGAACCGGCCCGCTGTGTGAGGACGCGGCGGGCCCTTTTTTGGTTCCTCGTCGACGGAACAGCCGAGGGGCAGTTTGTTTCTCTGGCGTGCTGGCCACCACTCTCGCCCGCACGGCCTCGGGCCTCGCCGCTGCCATACGGCGGGGCCTCCGGCTGGCCAATTCATCCTTGCGTTCTTTTGATGGATTATAAACTGTGAGCATCGCGGGGGGATTGCGATGCCGTTCCGTTCCATCGTCGCCACGCCAGAGGAACTCGCTCGGATCGCCGAGGCTTTTGATGAAGCTTGGAGCGAGATTGCAGCAAGGGTCGACCCGCCCAGCGAGCCCGCCCAACGCGAGCGTCTGGCCTCAATCATTGCCGAGTTGTGGAGGGCGGACCCAAGCGTCGATTTGGCAGTACTCGCTGTCCAACGTTTCGATGAGACCGCGTCGAAAGGACCGGGAGAATCTTGAGCGAGTGAAATAGTAGTCGCCGCCAGGAACTGCGGGTTTCGACAGGGGTTCGCTACTGCGTGGTGGCGTTGTTCACATCCGGCGCCGTCACGGCCTGGGGAGCCCCGCCGCTATTCCCCCCGGAACGGCGGGGCGAACCTCGTGCGTGGTGTGGAGTATCAGTTGTGTGCGCGCGTCGTCTGCTGCGTGTTGGCCCTGGAGTCGAGACTGTCCGTGGTCCTGTCAGCAAGGCGCGTGATGCGCGTCGGAAGCTCCGCTTCGACCCCATGCCCGATCGGATTGAGCCCTGCCTGGCTCTCCTGGCTTCCAAGCCACCCGCCGGCGACGGTCATGACTGGACGAACCGGTTCCCGACGATCCCAGGTAAGGCAGTCTGGCATTAGGCGCGCATTTAGGGAGAAACTCCACCAATCTGCCCGTGTACGGATGGTGGTGAGCCATTCCTCGAGCGCTGCAACCAGCCTGATCAAGACGTCTGCTGAACACTTTGCCCGCCAGCTCCTCAGGGAACTGCCGGGCGCCTTTTTGCGTTCTGGCGATCAGGAAGACGGGAATGTGCCATGCCGATGCACTGGTTCAGCCCACCCGTTGTCGTTCAAGCCGACCGGCCCGGAGTGGGCTACTCTATCACCGACGTCGAGCAAGCCGCAGAGCTGTTGCTAGCCTGGAAAGCGATTGGAGCGGGGCCGAAGTGGCAAGACGCAGTGCGCGCCTGCACGGCAGTGCTGAATGGTGCCGGGACCGTTGATGAGGCGCGGGAGGCGTTCGAGGAGGCGGCGCGGGAGTGTGGCCGCCTTATCGGGTAGTCAGGCTGCGTTGCCGGGACTGGCTGCCCCACGGTTCCATGAGCCCTGACAAGTGGACGGCCGCGGAACTAAAGGCCTCGTCGGGCGTTCACGCTTAGTGGTGACGCCGCGATCAGATTCTCCGGGCGGCACCACCGGGTCGGAGCCCGCCTGCAATCCGAAGCTCTTTGCCCTTACAACTGGCCCGCAGCGGGACGAAACGCCGCGGGCTTTTTTGTTTCTTGTCCTGTCCTTAGGAACACGCTGGGCCACCGTCCGTTTTAGTGGCGTGAGGGCGTTGAGCGATTGACAACTCCACGGCCGCAACGCTCACAGCCCTGGGGCCCTGCCGTTGCGAAGCGGCGGGGCCTTCATATCGCTTCGGATCAGGCGGATGGGCAAAAGCCATGGCTCAAACACGTGGATTTATCACGCGTCGGAACGCACTCATCAGGTGGTGAAGATCGAGGGCCGCATCGCTGGCTGGCGGACCTCTTTTGCGTCCCGTATCGCGGAACGAATCTTGCGGGGGCCGCGTTCTCTGCGCTGGAGTGGCCGTTGTGTGCGCGCGTCGTATCCTGCGTACCGGGCCAGGCTTCTCCGCTCTAAAGAGCGGGGTCGTCAGCAGGCCGCCAGATCCGCGTCAGCCAAGCCTGCTCGAGGATCCAGAATGAGGTCGGCATCGCTGAACACAAGCCCGCCACGCGCATGGACAGATCCTGCCCCTCCTTCTCGAATTCCGAGGCAATAGGCCACCGGAGCCCGTCTGGCGGTAGTTGATGCATTTGTGCGGCGTCAGATCGTGCGGGGAGAGACCGGGGCGGAGTGTTCCGGGGGCAGCAGGAGGCGGCGGCGCTCACAGGTGAAGATGACAGCCTAATCGCGATCGGAGCAACCGCATGCGGTCATTTCAATTGGCTGTCCTTGCTGCCCCGGCGGTTGATGCCGGACATCGCTCTGGGACGGTCGAGGCCTGACTGGCAATCCACGCAGGTACGGGCGCCAGGCATCGCGCGACGCCGCGCCTCCGCGGGCGACCATCTTGGGACGGCCTTGCATCACCAACGCGCCGCTGCCGCGGGGCGAGCCCCACGGCAGCGGCGCGTGGCGTCAGATGCCGGCCTGGCCGCGCACATACGGATCCGCTGTTTCGTCGAAGCGGGTCCAGCCTTCGCGACGGTACTGGGCCACACGGCTCTCGCGATCGATCGGGGTCGCACCATCCAGGATGGCCTCGACCGTAGCGGCCTGCTCGTCGACCGCCCTGACGGAAACGACCGTGCCGCCGCGACGAACCGTCTCCGCATAATAATGGGCCTCGTCCTCATCGACACCTGCACTGGTGAACGATCCGACGAGGCCACCCGCCGCTGCTCCCGCGACAGCGCCCGCCGCGGTCGACGCCAGCCAGCCAGCGGCGACGACAGGGCCAATGCCCGGGATTGCTAGAAGGCCCACGCCGGCGAGAAGGCCGGCCGCCCCCCCGATGCCTGCGCCGATGCCAGCCCCCTCGGCGGCGTTGCTGTCCTTGGCGCGCTCATCGCGCCCGATGACACTGATCTCCGACGACGTGATGCCGGCCTGTTCGAGCTTCTCGACCGCCGCAGCGGCCTGATCGTAGGTGTCGTATGAACGAGTGATCGTACGGGTCATGGTTGCCTCCAGAAGTCGGGGTGCGAGAGGTATCGATCAGTTGCGAGTGATGTTGCCGCGATAATCGACCGAAACATTCACTTGAGTGCCGGCGTTCGTCGCCGTGCCCTTCCAGACGCCGTTGTCGTCCTTTTTCAGGCCGGTGACGTTTGTGTAGCCGTTGGCTTCGAGACGGCTCTTGGCCTGGCCTTCAGTGAAGCTGTTGGCGCCCGGCAGCGGGGCGTTCGCGTCGGCCGGAGCGGGAGCCGGTGCGGGGGATGTGGTCGAGGTTTGCGCCATGGCCCCAAAGGAGGTCGTGGTGGCGATCAGGGAAACTATGATGAGCTTTTTCATGGTGGCTCTCCCAAGGGAAGCGGCGGTGCCGCAGTGCCCAAGAAAACGGCGCCGCACCGCTTTGGTTCCTTTCCCAATCCCGCCGGCGTGCGGAACCGGAGGGCCAAGAAGGAGCGCCCAATAGCGGAACATCGGCTCGACTACCGGAGTTGGACAGGATCCAGCGCCGGGGAATGATTCATCGCCACCGCGCCTTCCTCCACCGGCTTCATCGAGATGTCACAGCGCGCTGAGGCCCTTTCAGAAGACGATCGGCGTCGATACCGATCGGAGGCAGCGGCTGCATTTGAGCGAGTGGGGGAATTTCAGGAAAGGCTTGAGGACGAGATTTGATTTGGGCGCGTCCGCTTCGTGTAATGGCCTGGGCCGCGGCCTTGGTTTTGGGGGTTACGGCCGCGAGGTGATCGTGGGCCGCGGCCACTCTTGAGATCCACGTGACCGCGGTCCCGCGCAGAAGTCTTAAATGGCCGTCATGATCATCTGGAACGGGATCAGGGTTCTCGGAGTGCATTCGCCGTGGCCAGCGGCTAGCCAGCGCCGCCCTAACGCAACATCGCCAGGGCCGCGGTGGGCGCTTACTCGATGATCTGGATGATCTTGCGCGAGCTGGGCTCGACCAGCACAGCGCGGTCATTGACCATCGTATAACGATACTGCGTCACACCAACATCCGAAGGGAATGTGTACAGTTCGACCGTTGCCGGAAGCGTGGCGCCGATCGCCACAGTTTCCTGAACCTTCACGGATTTGGGCTTCTCTTTCATGAAGTAGGATTTGATCTTGCCTGATTGTTCCGTGGTGATCGTCGTAGTTGTGGTGGTCTGTGCCAGCACGGCCGAACTCGCAAGTGCAGCAGCAAACAACGTGGTGAGAATTAGGTCATGGACGTCCTCCATCATGAGTGTCCTCCCCGGCCGCTTTCAAAACCCCAGAGTATCGTCCTTGTTCCGTGCGGGAATCGTTCGAACACGGAGCTCCGCGAATGCGCATGAGGAACAGATCAGAATGCTCGGAATTACCTTTCCATCCTGCCGCAGCGGTTCCTGCCTGCGGCCCTATAAGGGAGGTCATCCGAACATGCGCACCATCATTTTTGCTCTTGCAGCGACCCTGCTTTCCAGTGCGGCGTTAGCACAGACAGCACCCGTCCCAGCCGCCCGTCTTCGTGTCGGTTGACGAGGCGTCCGCTCTCGTCAGCAGCCTGAAGCGTCTCGACGTCAAGAATGCCGGCGATGAGACTGTCGGCGAGATCGAGGATGTGGTCATCGCCGGCAATTCGTTGGCGTCCTACATTCTATCCGTCGGCGGTTTTCTCGGTCTGGGCATTCACTATGTTGCCGTCAGCCCGAGTGCGCTCGCCGTCACCTGGAATCAGACCGACAAGAAATGGAATGCGCGGATCAACGCGACCAAGGAACAGCTCAAGGCGGCGCCGCAGTTCAAGTACGAGGGCCGCTTCGCAAAGTGACCGGACCCGGCCGGCGCGGGAACCTAGCGTGCTGGGGGGTTAAACCAGGACATGACCTGGCCCGCTGCTCCGAATGGTGCGCGGGCCTTATTTGTGTCGGGCCCGTGCCTCCGAATTGCTTCACTCTTCAGATTTGCCGGGGACAGCGTTCCGGATCGGAATGGGGGGCGCTGGAGTGAGCCACCGGCTGTTCAAAATGAGCGTCGCCGCAAAGATCGGAGTGCCATCGGCGTAGCGTATTCTCACGTCGATGCTGAGATCGTCGCTGGACTGGACACGCTCTGAGATGATGTCGCCGAGGCTTGAAAGGGCCGAAACGCGGGCGGCGGCGTGGTCCTCGAGGTCGATGCCTTCGCCGTCGACGACGAGCTCCGTATTGATCTCGATGTCGAAAAAGTATTGGGCCATGCCGGCTTAACGGCCCCGCCCTCGGCAAAGTTCCAGTTCGCAACGGAGCAGCGGCGGCTGAAAGACGTCGTCTTTGCTTCTTTGCGTATCGGCAGGTGTGGAGGGGCCCGTGCGAGCCCCTCCGATTTCCTTCATCGCCGCCCGAACAGCGATCCGAGATCCATTTCCTCGTCGCGGTGCTTGCCGCCAAGTTGGGCTGCCATCCAAGCTGCCGCCGCCCCCAACAAAAGCACTGCTGCGGTCATAAATGCGGTAATCACTGCAGCCTTCCGAGCGCGCTCCGCGGCTTGCTTTGCGGTCTCCTTCGCCTGATCCAGTTTTGCGAAGGCGTCATCGACCTTCTTCTGAGCCTCGGGCTGAGGGATGTTCATCCGTGCAGCGACGCGCGTCGCAATGTAGTCGCGGTCAACTTGATCGAGCTTTCCCGATCTGATTCCGGTCATGAAGATCCGGGACGCCTCCTCGCGTTCACTGGCAGTCGGCGGCGTGGTGCCGTTTGACCTCATGACAGAGTCCAAGGCCGAACCCAGCGGGTCCGCCTGCTGACTGATAAGAGCGGCGGCTCCGCCAGTTGCGGCAGCCACACCGGTCGCAGTTGTTTTGGCAGCACCCAGCAGCGACGAACTGGCGACCATCGCTACGATCAACGCCCCGGCAGCCCAAACGACCAAGCCATGAGCACCGTCGCGAACATGGCGCTCGTGGTCGCTGGCGTCGGTAACCGGCCGACGCATACGCCCGGCAAGATATCCGCCCGCGCTGCAGGCCGAGACTGTGATCCAGATGGCCCACAGGCCTGCGGCGATGGTCAAGGCTGTCAGGCCCGAAGAGCGCGCGGTGTCCGCGGACACCAGGGACAGGCCAAGGGCAGAGCCAAAAGCTGCCATGACCGTAGTGATGGCTGCAGAGAGCACCGCACCGCCAAAGATGGCGCTCCATTCAAGATATGAGCCGGTGGCACCCCTTAGGGCGGGAGGGGGAACGACGACCACGTTGGGTGCGCTCACGGACATGATGCAGCCTCCTACCGAAGACCAAGGAATGAAAGGATGGCCAACACGACCACGATGAGGCCAACGATGTAGATGACGCCGTTCATGAGACACTCCCAATGCACCGCCACATATGTGACCGCGGAGGAACAGACGACGGGGCCAAATAGTTCCAGTCGGGACCGATGAGCCGGGAACACTCCTGCTTGTCGTTGGTTCAAGCTCGACAAACAGGAGGACAGACCATGGGCCGCGGCATACTTCTTTGGATGTTGGGAATTCCTCTGCCGATCATCATTTTGCTCGCCTTCTTTCGATAGCGTGCACGGCGACATTGCTGCTGCATCAGCCTGACGGGTTTGCCCGGAGCGGAACGGAGAGCCCAAATGACAGCAATCGATCGGCATGACCGGCCGCTTGACGCTGTTGAAACCAAAGCGGCGAACGGGGGTCAGACGCACTTCAATGAATATTCACCTCGCGTTCGAGGGGGCTCATTTGCCTCAGTATTGTTTATAGTCGTCATCGCGTGGCTTATGCTCATCGCTTACGTCGCTTTGTGTCTCTACAATTGGTTCAGCCATTGAAAGCTTAAGCGTCGATGTCGCTAATTGGGAGCCAAGGTGATTGCGCCCGGCTGATTGGTTCCCGCCGAGCGCCGTCGGTTGCTCCAGCGGGAGGTCGGCGGGGTGGTGTCCTCCATTTTCCGCGACATGGATCAAGCGGTGGCTGTTCATCGCGCGTCGGGCACGGTCAAGGACTGGTCGCTCCGCAGGCGGCACTTCTGGCGCATTTTTTCGGCGCCAACCTGCTGTTCTTCCCAGCATTTCCTTGGCCTTGACGTGGACTATCTGGATGCCTTCGCCGGCTGGCATTTCTGGTCGTCGATCGGCTCCTACATCTTCGCTGCGGGCTTGCTGGTCTTCTTCTACGGCGTCATCGTCGCCTTCTCGAAGAAGCAGTCCGTGGGGCGAAGGTGCACCGACGCTGGAATGGACCCTGGGACCTCTGTTCATATTTTCACGCACTCTGCAGTCCGCCGCGAAGCAGCCCCATCCGCCGCGTGGAGGTGCACCTGCATGAGGCCTGCTGAACCGGTGCGAGCGGGACGAGGCGATAGCCAACCTATTATCCTGCACCCACGGTAGCGTCCTCGGTCGGGGCGACGGAGAAATCCATGTCCGGCAAAAGCTCTTTCACGAAGGGAAGCCGGTTGATTCTGTTGACGATCGCTTCGGCAGCACGAGAAGGCATCATCTCCCTCAAGATCGCCGGCCAGGTCGCGAACGCGCTTTCTACGGTTCTTTTGACTTCGTGGATGACCACGCCCGACGGGACTTCAAGAAGGCCCGCCGCGCGTTCGAAACGGCGGAGCGTGAGCGAATCGGGGTTACTCGTTCTCATGAACGGCAAGGCGAGTTCGGCGTCGCCAAAGACGACGGTGGGCACGACGTCGTAGGTGGGGCTGAGCGCGATTTCACCGCCCTCGGGGTAGAGGAACGACCAATTTTTAAGGTGCGCGTCGCCGTTCCCGATCAGCATGTTACATACGGAACGGCCGATGGCTTCCACGAGCTCCCCTCGACTGTCGGTCGCGAACCGACGGACGATGTTGAGGACTGTTTCTTCGTTTGCCCGCGTATATTTCTGATCTCCGAGAGCCCCGGTAATCTGGGCAAAGTCCTCCATCTGAACGCGGAGGCCGTTGGGCCCTCTGTCGAAGCGGGTCACTGCAAGACAGGTCGACCCGTGTTCCAGGTATTCCTCTGGAAGGCCTTCCACCGCGGAGGAGGGGACGAGGCGAGTCAGAGCCACGCGTCGCCCCGTGGCGGCGACCATTGTCATCGCGGCATGCTCCATCTCCGGCAGGTCGCGGTACTTCTTATGTGGTACTTTGAGGATAACGTCCCCAACCTCCTCACCGAACATCGGGAGCGTCAGGCGGTCGTTTCGAGCCTTCATCGAGAATTTCAGTTGAGCGCCGGCAAGCGAAAAACGAAGGGACGGGCCCCTAGGCCAAGGGGAGTCTGTTGCGGGAGATTCGTCGTCTACGAAACCGCCTTTGATGGCGCGGTGCACGGTGAGAGCGCCGGGCAGGTCCATTCCCAGGCGGGCAAGGACGTCGAAGTGATCAGTGCGGCCATGCCCGAGTTCCTTCTCTACGAGCTCACGCAACGCTCCTTCGGGCAGGAGATTGTCGAAGAAGGGCGGCAGGTAGCCATTCGTTCCGATCTTGTCCGCTCTCCTGGTCAGCCGCTGCATCGTGGCTTCCTCGGATTGCCCTGTCCATGACAACGATACGAGCGGGCGGACCGGCCCCATGGCGAGATATGCATCGTCGGGGAAGAACGATGTTATGCGCTGGCTCTGATCTCGAACGATTATGCCAATTTTTAGCTCTCGCCGTGCGTCGGGGCGCAGATAGACTTCCAGCGTGTCAGCGGGGGGCATGGCCAACATCGTCCTCGGGATCGTCATCACCCTCGATCAAAAGCTCGTCGAGTAGGCTCGACGGCGTGGGGGGGACAGATGGTAATGCGGACGCCGGGTTCCCTGCCAAGCCGAGCGCCTCAGCTAAGCGTTCACGGGGTACGAGAACGATTTCCAGACCCAGGGCTTCTCCAAGGTCGACGAGGTTGTCGATGGATGGATTAGCCCTGCCGCTCTCGATTTCACTCAGGCGAGCAGGGTCGCGCCCGACGCGTTTCGAAAGTTCGCGCAGGGTCCACCCACGTTGCTCGCGATACCGTTCAATCTGGTCACCTAACCGGCGACGAGCCTCGTGGCCACGTTGCGACATTTGGCAAATTCCCTCATTTTTTGCGATATAACGCATGATAACCAAGAGTCAATGGAGAAATTGCGAAATAACGCAATTAGCGCCATTTTTGCGATATATAGCAATGTATCAGAAGGCTGGCGCGATTGGGGACCGAGGCGATTCACAAGCGTGCCGTCGCGCCATCGAGTGATAATTCGATCCGTAATTAAGACGGCAGATCGGTCGATGGCGCCCGCGTGTTCGCTGCTATTATCCGGTCAAGAGCGGAGCCTTGGCTAACTCGTCGGGAGGGGTCCTTGTCCGGTAATGATGTCGGCGAGGTCTTCAATGGCTCTCGCGAAAAGCTCCACATCGCGCGTCTGATAGACCTTACCCTGATCCTCCATGGCGGCATGGCCGCATCCTCATCCGTCGAAAGATCCCGCCGCTTTCGGAAACGCCGGCTGCCTGAGCAAACTCGGTTCGACGCTTCCCATATTCGTCACTGGTTAGCCCTGTGCGTCGTTTCCCGTGATGCTGTTTCGAAGCTCGATTGGGTTGGCGATGGTGCGGAGCGTCTTGAAGCCTTCGCCGGTGCCATGGATCGTCACGTTGCCATAGTCGAGCATGCGCCCCAAGATTGATTGATCGATCTGGACGCTTTCGACCTTGTCCATGTTCATCTCGGTGGTCTCCCGCTGGATGAGGCCTTTCTTGTAGATGACCCGTCGGTTGGTGACTGCGATCTCGGTGACCCACGAGTGGAACCATTGCTGAATCAAGAGGACCGCCGCAACGAGTGCGAGGGCGTATCCCGTATACCGCCAGAATCCTGGCATGAACTGCGTAGCGCTGAGCCAGAAAGCGACCGCCGCTAGGAGTGCAACCGCAATACCGGGCCAGTACACTATCCAATGAATGGACGAGATGTGCCGGACCTGTTCATTGGGCTGCAAGACGCGCTGAACGTAGCTCATGAAAATGGGTCTCCTTCAGCAGCATAGGCAACGCCACCCGATATTCCAACCACGGTGGGGACCGTTAGGGCAGGTGCAGAAGATTTTTCGATTAAGCCGCTAGGTGTTTGATCCCGTGCTTTGATGGTGCAGTCTTTTCGCGTGAGTGGAAGGATGCGCTAGGGGCCAGGTTCACCGTTGCACCGTCGGAACGTCGGAATTGGCCATGGTTCGCTCGCACCAATCCACACGGTCAATATTTTCACGCACCGGCTAAAGCGTACTTCGGCTGGCGAGGTGCCAAACGACGTCTGCAAGGACCTGTGCACCCGCGGTCAGATGCTCCGGCTCGGCCCATTCGTCGGGATTATGCGATACCCCACCCCGGCACGGCACGAAGATCATCCCGGCAGGACAGACATAGTGCAACTGCCGCGCATCATGGCCGGCCGCCGAATAGACATCCATGGCGGGAATACCTCGCGCCGCAGCCGCTTCGGCAATTGCGCTGCGAATCGCGGGGGCGAAGTTCAACGAGGGTGAATGCTGAATCTGTTGCAGCTCGACGCTGCACTCCCCCTTCAACTCCTCGGCGATGCGGCGGATCGCGGCATCGACCCAGTCGACCACGACATTGTCTGGGTGACGGAGGTCGATGGAAAAGAAGGCTTCCGCCGGCACGACGGACGGTGCGTTCGGCTTCACCTGCAACATGCCCACCGTCAGCAAGGTGTCGGCCGGCTCCATGGCAGCTTCGTCCATGGCGCGGATCATGCGGACGGCAGCCATCAGCGCGTCGCGCCGATCCTTGCGTAGGGCGGTGCCGGCGTGGGCGGCTTCGCCCAGGACGCGAACCCTGTAGCGCCGCGTGCCCTGAATGCCTGTCACGACGCCGACCGGGATGCCTGCTCGTTCGAGCACGGAGGCCTGTTCGATATGCGGCTCGACATAGGCGGCGATCGGCAGGCCGAACGCCCGCAGCGGCACGTTGTCGTCGGCCGCGAGGATGGACGCCACCGCCTCGCCGATGCTGATGCCGTCTGCGTCGCGGATGGGTAGCACCGCCTCAAGCGCCTTGGCTCCGGTGTAGAGGTCGGAGCCCGTCATGCCCGGTGCGAAGCGCGAACCTTCCTCATTGGTCCAGGCCACGATCTCGACCGGGCGGAGCGGTCGCTCGCCACACGCCACGATCGCGCCGGCCGTTTCCAGTGCGGCGAGCACGCCGAAAACGCCGTCGAACTTGCCGCCGGTCGGCTGCGAATCGATATGCGACCCCGCCACGACGGGCGCGAGCGAAGGATCGCGCCCCTCCAGGCGCAGGAACAGATTCGCGGCCTTGTCGGTGAAGGCCTCCAGGCCGATCGCGCGGCCCCAGGCGATCACCTGCGCGCGCGCCTGTGCTTCCTGCGGCGACAGGGATGGACGATCGACCCCGCCATCGGCGCGGGCGCCGAAGGCGGCCAGTGCCATGTGACGGGCCCAGAGACGCTCGCCATCGATCAAATCGGACAGACGCTGCCTGGCTGTCATGCTCAGTCGGTCCGCATGATCTGCGCCGGGTTGGCGCGGGGATCGCGCGGTTCCCAGCGCCCGGCCTCGACCTGCGCGATAAACTCGGCGAGCAGGCGGTTGAAGAGTTCGGGCTCTTCGAGATTCAGCGTATGGCCGGATTTCGGGAAGACGGCGAGGCCGCAGCGCGGCACGACCCGCTTCAGATAGAGCCCCGGCTGGATGCAATGGTCGTCCTCGTCGCCGGTCATGACCAACAGTGGCGTCTGCATGGCGCGGAACTCGGCCTCGAGGTCGTAGAGCGAAGGCCGGCGCATTTGCACGCCGCGCATGGTGTTCGCCGCGCCCAGCGAATCGTGCTGGCCGAGCCGCTCAGCGAAGAGCGCCCATCCGCGCGGGTCCTTATCCTGGAACTGCACGCGCGAGGCGCCCTCGGCATAGGTCGGCGCGAAGTCCCTGGCTCCACGCTGCTCGAAATTCTGGGCAACCTGCTCGGAGACGCCCCGGAAGTAATCCTCATGGGCCTTCTCGGCGCCATAGCCGGCCCCGGCGGCGACGACCGACAGCATGCGGCCGGGATGGCGCAGCGCCGCATGCAGGGAGGCGAAGCCGCCCATGGAGAGCCCGACGACATGGGCCTTCTCGATACCGGCCGCGCTCAGCACGTCGAGGATGTCGTCAGCCGCCCGTGCCTGCGAATAGCTCTCCACACTCTCCGGCACGTCGGAGGGCCGGTAACCGCGCGCCGCGAAGGTGATGCAACGGTGCCGCCGCGCGAAGAAATTGAGCTGCGGCTCCCAGCTCCAGTGGCTGCCGCCGAACTCGTGCACGAAGATCATCGGCGTGCCGGTGCCGGCCTCCTCGTAGAAGAGCCTTACGCCGTCGCCGGCCGTGGCAAAAGCCATGTCGCGCCTCCCTCAGATCACGGAACGGCGCGAGGCGATGCCGCCATCGACGGTGAAGATCGCGCCGGACGTATAGCCGGAGCGGTAGGAGGCGAGGAACACGATCAGGTCGGTGACCTCGTGGACATGGGCCGGGCGCTTCAGCGGATAGCGCTGTTGCAGCTCCTCGTAGCGGCCGGCATCGCCAAGCCAGTCGGCGGCGCGCTTCTTCAGCATGTTGTAAATGCGGTCCGTATCGACCGGGCCAGGATTGACGCCCACCACCCGGATATTGTCGTCGAGCGAGTGGCCGCCGATGGCGCGGGTGAAGGCCATGAGGCTGGCATTGCCGGTCGTGCCCGCGACGTAGGCGGGATCGAAAACCTCGCCGCCATTGCCGATATTGTTGATGATGACGCCGCCGCCGCGCGCCTTCATGCGCGGATAGAGCGCGCGCGTGAGGTTGATATAGCCGAAGACCTTGAGCTCCCAGCCGGCACGCCATTTCGCCTCGTCGACGTCCCACAATGTGCCGCTGGGGACGACGCCGGCATTATTGACGAGAATGTCGATATCGCCGACGGAATCGACCAGGCGCTCCACCGCGCCTTCCTTGGTCAGATCGAGCGCGTGCGCCGTCACGGTCACTCCATGGCCGGCTTCCAGCTCGCGCTTCAACGCCTCCAGCCGGTCGCCGGAGCGCGCCACGATATGGAGGTTGCAGCCCTCCTCGGCGAATGAGCGCGCCAGCCCCTCGCCGATGCCCTGGGATGCGCCGGTGATCAGGACCGTCTTGCCCTTCAGCTTAAGATCCATCTTCGATTTCTCCTTCTATGAGCGCTGCGACGGGCTGGTCGGCTCAGAACAGTTTCACGTCTTCGTTTTGGCCACGGACCTGGTCGACCATGGTCGGCAGCAGGTCGACGAACTCTTCGACCCAGGCGGTCGGGACGGTTGTGCTGATCTTGACGAACCGGTCGCCGAAATTGGGCGTGTGGTAGGCGCCCTGGCGGATCATGATGTCGTTCTTCTGATAGGCTGCGACGAGGGCCTCCGGCTTCACGCCGGCCCGCTCGCATTCGAGCACGACGAAATTGCCGTTTGACGGGAAGACCGGCATGGACAGGCCCGGAATCC
>NZ_JBFTRC010000187.1:0-11069 GCF_056399325.1 Allobosea sp. 01N443 | reverse complement strand
CGGTTCGCACCATACAGATGCAATCGTGACTGCCGACGAGGCGGCGGCGCAGCGCTTCCTGGCCGAGGTCGATTCAGCCATCGTCGTCCATAATGCCTCGACCCAGTTTGCCGATGGCGGCGAGTTCGGCTTCGGCGCCGAGATCGGCATCGCGACGGGGCGTATGCATGCGCGCGGGCCGGTCGGTGTCGAGCAGCTCTGCTCCTTCAAATACCGGGTTCATGGCAGCGGCCAGATCCGGCCGTGAGGGCAGAGGATCTGCGCCTGCCGCCCCATGCACCGGGCCTTCGGATCGGCTTGTTCGGCGGGAGCTTCAACCCGGCACATGACGGTCACCGCATGGCGAGCCTGACGGCGCTGYGTCGGCTGCAGCTCGACCGCGTCTGGTGGCTGGTCACCCCGGGCAATCCGCTCAAGGACAATGCGGCCCTGCCATCGCTCGGCGAACGCATTGCGACGGCGCAAGAGCTTGCCGATCACGCCCGCATCCATGTCACCGGGGTCGAGGCGAGCCTGCGCACCCGCTATACCGCCGATACCCTGCGCGCCCTCAAATTGCGCTGCCCTGGCGTCCGCTTCGTCTGGATCATGGGGTCCGACAATCTTGCGGGTTTCCACCGCTGGAACGAGTGGCGAGCCATTGCCCGGATGATGCCCATCGCCGTGATCGACCGCCCGGGATCGACGCATCGCGCGGTGGCTTCGCCGGCCGCCAACTGGCTGTCGCGCTGGCGGGTTTCCGAGAATGYCGCTGCCGCCCTGCCGCTGCTGGAGCCCCCCGCCTGGGTGTTCCTGCATGGCCGGCGCTCCGAGCTGTCCTCGACCTATTTGCGCCAGTTGGCTGGTCGCGATTGAATTTCGACCTCATATCGCTTAATTTAGGATCGTCGCGCTGAGAGCGCGTCGTCATGTGAGGATACGGAACTGAACCGTCAAACCCTTGGTGAAGCCGAGCCGAAGCCGCTTCCCCAGGCTGCTGTCCCCGGAAACCCGTCCGCCGACAGCGTGGCCCTCGCAATCCATGTTCTCGAAGATATGAAGGCCGAGGACATCACCGTTATCGATCTGGTTGGCAAGACTTCGCTGGCTGACGCGATGATCATCGCGTCAGGGCGCGTGAACCGCCATGTCGCCTCGATTGCCGACAGCCTCGTCGAGGCCTTCAAGAAGACGGGACTGCCGACGCCGAAGGTCGAGGGCATGCCTGCCTGCGACTGGGTGCTGATCGATACGGGCGATCTCATCGTCCATGTCTTCCGGCCGGAAGTGCGCCAGTTCTACAATCTGGAAAAGATGTGGGGCGCCGACCGCCCGAATGAGCGGCTCGTCGGCTGATCCTGATTTCCGGTGCGGCTCGCCATCATCACCGTCGGCCGGCTCAAGGACGGGCCGGAACGGGACCTCTGCGAGCGCTACCGCGAACGTAGCCATGGTCTCGGGCGCAGCCTTGGTCTGACTGGGCCCGATGTCACGGAGCTGCCTGAAAGCCGGGCGCGGCGGCCTGAAGAGCGCAAGCGCGATGAGGCTGCCGCGATCCTTTCAAAGCTCTCGCCGGGGCTGCTGATTGCACTTGACGAGCGTGGCAGGAGCCTGACGAGCGATGCCTTCGCCGGCAGGATCGCGGCCTCGCGAGACGCCGGTACGGGCACCGCGAGCCTCGTGATCGGCGGTGCGGACGGGCTGGATGAGACCATTCGGGATCGTGCTGATCTGACGCTGGCCTTCGGGGCCCTGACATTGCCGCATCAGCTCGTGCGCGTGCTTGCGTTGGAGCAGCTCTACAGGGCCATGACGATTATCGCCGGACATCCCTATCATCGCGCATGACGTCCGCCGCATCAGTGATTCGAGCCAGTTCGCGCCGCCTCGGCAGCGCCGCTTTGCTATGGCTCGCGCTCGGTCTCGGTCATCTGGCGGTCAACGCTCAGGAGCCGGGGCCCGATCCGGATCGCGTGGCGCCCGAAATCGCGCAGAAACAGGTGGAGAAACAGGCCCGCGAAGCCGAGTTGAAGGCGATCGAGGAACGGCTGGCCGGCAATGCCGAGGCGCGAGCCAAGCTGGAGGCTGAGATCGCCACGATCCGGGCCGATCGGGCCGGTCTCAACAAGGCGCTGCTCGAGACGACGACCCGTACCCAGGGGGTCGAACGTCGTATTGGCGCGATCGAGGAGCGGCTGGCGCTTCTGCAGACCAGCGAAACCGCGATCCGGCGTTCCCTCGAGGGCCGCCGCGGCTTGATCGGCGAAGTCCTGGCCGCGCTCCAGCGGATCGGCCGCCGGCCGCCGCCGGCCGTTCTGGTGCGGCCGGAGGATATCCTGGAGGCGGTGCGCGCCTCGATGCTGCTCGGCGCTGTGGTGCCCGATCTGCGCCAGGAGATCGAGATCCTCAGCACAGATCTCGGCGAGTTGGTGCGGTTGCGCGGCGGGATCGCGGAAGAGCGCAAGGCGATGACCGGTGAGCTGGAAACGCTCGCGGGCGAGCGCCAGCGCCTTGCTTYGCTGATCGACGCCAGGCGCGAGCGCGAGGCCAGCGCCGCCAAGGATATCGAGGCGCAGCGCGGGATGAGCGGAGAGCTTGCGGCGCAGGCGAAGGGTCTGCGCGATTTCGTCGAGCGCATCGAGAAGGAAATCTCCGTCGCGAATCGCGCCGCGGAAGCGGCGCGCCAGGCTCTGGAGGCCGAGACCCGCGAGCAGCGGCAACGCATGGCGGCGCTCGCTTTCAAGGACCCCGCCCGGCTTGCGCCGAAGATCGCTTTCGCGGAAGCTCGCGGCATGCTGCCGCTGCCCGCTGCCGGATCACAATTGCGTGGTTTTGGTGACAATGACGGCGTTGGCGGCACGACGCGCGGAATTTCACTGACAACCCGCCCTAATGCCCTAGTTTCGGCGCCTTCCGACGCTTGGGTTGTTTACGCTGGGCCGTTCCGCTCCTTCGGGCAACTCTTGATCCTGAACGCGGGTGGGGGGTACTATTTGCTCTTGGCCGGCATGCAGCGGATCGACGTGTCGCTGAACCAATTCGTCCTTGCCGGGGAACCGGTTGCGATGATGGGTCAAACGTCGGAAGCTGCCGCGACGATCGTAGGTTCGGGGACTGGGGAACCGGTTCTCTATATTGAGTTCAGAAAAGACGGCGTTTCGATCGACCCGGCACCGTGGTGGACGAAATCGCAAAGCGAAAAGGTTCGCGGATGATGCGCAAGGTCTCCCTCGTTCTCGCCGGCGCAATCGTTGGCGCGGGCCTTACCAGTCTGGCGACGCAGACCCACCTGCTGTCCTCGACCAGCGCGGTCGCGGCCTCGGCCGAGGTCTATCGTAGCCTCAACCTGTTCGGTGACATCTTCGAGAAGATTCGCACCGACTATGTCGAGAAGCCCGACGAGCAGAAGCTGATCGAGGCCGCGATCAACGGCATGGTCTCCTCGCTCGATCCGCATTCGGCCTATCTCGACGCCAAGAGCTTCCGTGACATGGACACGGACATGCGCGGCCAGTTCGGCGGCCTCGGCATAGAGGTCACGATGGAGGACGGCGTCCTCAAGGTCGCCAAGCCGATTCGCGACACGCCCGCCTCCAAGGCCGGCATCCTCGCCAACGACATCATCAGGGAGATCGATGGTGACCAGGTGAAAGGCCTKAGCCTGACCCAGGCCGTGGAGAAGATGCGCGGCATCATCAACACGCAGGTCAAGCTCAAGATCGAGCGCCCGGGCAAGCCGGATCCGCTGGAGTTCACCCTGACGCGTTCCACCATCGTCGTCCCGGCGGTCGAGGAGCGGGTTGAGGGCGATGTCGGCTATATCCGCATCGGCACTTTCAGCGAGCAGACCTATGAGGGCCTGCGCAAGGCGCTCGACAAGGTCAATGCCGAGATCGGTGTCGACAAGATCAAGGGCTATGTGATCGATCTGCGCAATAATCGCGGTGGCAGGCTCGACCAGTCGGTGCTGGTGTCGGACGCGTTCCTGGAGCGCGGCAAGATCGTCTCGACGCGCGGTCGCAATGCCGAGGAGACCCAGGTCTTCAACGCCAAGTCGGGCGACCTGACCAAGGGCAAGCCGGTCGTGGTTCTGATCAACGGCTCTTCGGCCTCGGCGGCCGAGATCGTTGCCGGCGCCCTGCAGGATCACAAGCGCGCAACCGTGATGGGCACGCGCTCGTTCGGCAAGGGCTCGGTGCAGACCGTGATCCCGCTCGGCTCGAATGGCGGCCTGCGCCTGACCACGGCGCGCTACTACACGCCATCGGGCAATTCGATCCAGGCCAAGGGCATCACGCCGGATATCGAGGTCGTCCAGGAAATTCCGCCAGAGCTCAAGGACAAGCTGACGGACAACAAGGGCGAGGCATCCCTGAAGGGCCATCTCAAGTCGGGCGACGGCAAGGATGAGCAGTCGGGTTCGGCTTCCTATGTGCCGAATGACCCGGCCAAGGATACGCAGCTTCTTGCCGCGCTGAATCTGTTGCGGGGTGTCAAGAAGGACGTCGCCGGCCCGGTTCCGACCCCAGAGCCCGCCAAGCCGAACTGATCTCCATCCGACTGGGAGGAGAGCGCCGTTCTCCGGCGCTCTCGACTGCTGGCCCCGCACGCGCCAAGACTAGGCGTGCGGGCCGCTGATTCGGGTCCGATTCGAACAGCTGAGGACGGCTGCCCTTGGCCGGAACGCCGCTTACCGAGCTCGATCGGCCCTTGGGGCAGGGTCGCCCGGTGCGCCACGGCAAACCGTGGGCGCGCTGGCTGTCGCTTGCCCTGAGCGGGGCGATGGGCTGCGCGGCACTTGCGGTGATTGCCATCCTGCTGTTCCGGCGCGATCCCGACGGTGGCGAGCCGATGGCGACTGCCGCGATCGAGATCAGGCAGCCTTCAAGGGAAATCGCGGCCGCACCTGCCGCCGAACCGAATGTCACAGATCCGCGCTCCCAATCCACAGCGCGCCAGCTTGAAATCGAATCAGGGGTGACCGTCGTGCGCCCCGGGGCAGAGGCCCCCGGTGCGATCGTCATCACGATTCCCGATAGCGGCGAGGTCAAGCTCGCGCCGGCTCCCGACAGCCGGCTGGTCGAACGCAGCCGGTTCGGCCTTCTGCCGAAGGTGGCGCCGGACGGCGCGACACCGATGCAGGTCTATGCCCGCCCGTTAGGTCCGGCGCCTGAGACCAAGCCGGCGGGCCGCATTGCGCTTCTCGTCGGCGGGCTGGGCATCAGCCAGAATGGTACGGCAGATGCGATCACGCAGCTGCCTGGCGCGGTTTCGCTGGCCTTCGCGCCTTATGGAGTCGAGCTGGAGCGCGTCGTGCAGCGGGCTCGTGGCGACGGCCATGAGGTCTTCCTGCAGGTGCCGATGGAACCGTTCGACTATCCCGACAACGATCCCGGGCCGCATACCCTGCTCTCGGGCCCCAAGGCCGCGGAGAATCTCGATCGGCTGCATTGGGTGCTGGGTCGCTTCACCGGCTATGTCGGCATCGTCAATTTCCTCGGTGGCCGGCTGACGGCGGATGAGAACGCCCTGTCGCCGGTCCTGCGCGAGATCGCCGGTCGCGGGCTGATGGTCGTCGACGACGGCTCGTCCTCGCGCAGCCAGCTCGCGAGCGCGGCAGCGCGGGCGCAGATTCCGGCACTCAAGGTCGACAGGGTGATCGATACGGTCACCCGCGCCGATGCGATCGACCAGCAGCTGCAGCGGCTTGAGACTCAGGCGCGCGAACAGGGTGTGGCGATCGGCGCGGCGAGCGCGCTGCCGGTCTCGATCGAGCGCATTGCCCGCTGGGCCAAATCTCTGGAGGCCAAGGGCCTCGTCATCGTGCCGGTCAGCGCAGCCCGCGGACTGCGCAATCCCTCCACAACAGGGTCCCTGAAATGACCGAGCCGCCTCCCGGCTATCGCCCCTGCGTCGGGCTGGCCTTGTTCAACCGCGACGGGCTCGTCTTCGTCGGGCGCCGGGCGGACAAGACCAAGCGCGAGCATGTTGCGCCGGGCTTCGCCTGGCAGATGCCGCAAGGTGGCATCGATCCCGGCGAGACGCCCTATCAGGCGGCGCTGCGTGAGCTGCAGGAGGAAACCAATGTCACCTCCGTCTCGCTGCTGGCGGAGGTGCCCGTCTGGCTGAGCTATGATCTTCCCGTGGATATCGGCCAACAGGCCTGGAAGGGTCGCTGGCGCGGCCAGGCCCAGAAATGGTTCGCCTTCCGCCTCGACGGTCCCGACAGCGAGATCGATATCCTGCACCCGGCAGGAGGTCACAAGGCAGAGTTCGAGGCCTGGCGCTGGGCACGGCTGGAAGAGACGCCCGATCTGATCATTCCGTTCAAGCAGGCCGTCTATCGCGACGTGGTCCGGTCCTTCGCTCCCTTCGCTGCGGACTGATCATTCCAAGTTCGTCTCGGCGTGAAACAAACATTTCGCGCCCTGCGATTTGCTCTACCATTTCCTGGGGAGTGATTCGCGCTGCGTGCTGCCTGATGCTCCCTGTCACGAAATGCTCACATGAGGGGGTGAGGCTCGCGATATGGTTGATTCGGTTTTCAAGCTTCACACTGCGGTCCTTGCCGCGCGCACGCGCGACCCGGCCTTTTCGCGCACCGCCAAGCTCATCGGCGAGGGGCTGCCGAAGATGGCCAAGAAGCTGGCCGAGGAGGCGGTGGAGGTCGGGCTGGAAGCGGTCCAGGCCGACCGCGAGCGGGTGATCCTCGAGAGCGCCGACCTGATCTACAATCTCGTCGTGCTCTGGAGCGAGATCGGTATCGCGCCCGCGGATGTCTGGCGCGAGATGGACCGGCGCGAACAGCTCTATGGCATTGCCGAGAAATTGCCGAAGAATCGCGCCGCGAAGCAAGCGCGACAGGAAAGCGCCGAGGTTGCCGCAATTGGCGGGGGTGGCTTGCGCGAAGACTGAGCATCCCGCGCGTTTTTGGCGCGCTTGCCCCCTCATCCCCGGGAATGTCAGATTTCCGGGAAGACGGGGGTTGCCAAGCCGAAGCGTTGCGGTTATTCCCGCCACATCAGATCGACGCGGCCACGGCCGAGCCACCTGATACGCGCCCGTAGCTCAGCTGGATAGAGCATCAGACTACGAATCTGAGGGTCAGAGGTTCGAATCCTTTCGGGCGCGCCATTTCCAACTTAGGCGACATAAAGTCGCCTAACACCCTGAACGGTAAAGCTATTTTTGCGGTTCTAAAGCCTTCCCCGCGCCTGTAGCGGAGGAAGGTGGCAAAGGTTAGTTTTAGGACCGCCCTACGGTCGTTCAAGCAACCAGAATCCCAGAATTTACTAGGGTTTCCGAGGAACGACAGTGCGGTTCTAAGTCGGGCATCGAAGCTTCCTTCTGTGCGGTCCACAAGAGCGATCCGCTCCTCGACGAGCAGCCGTTCAGCTTCCAGTTTTCCGATCTTGTCTTCCAGAGCCCTCGAAATAACCGGAAGGCTGGTCAACACAAGGCGCTCGACGTGAATCTCGATCTGGCGCTCGATACGCGACAGTTCCTCCGTGAGCGCTGTTGCGCGCGACTCGGCGTTGCCTTGGCGGTGACGCCATAGCTCCTTGAACATGTCCACGGCCATGTCGAAGATCTTTTGTTCGGGGGCGATGCGCGTCAGCAGTGCTGCGAACTCACCCTCGATCACATTGCGACGGATTGACTTGCCGTAGCTTGCGCAGCTTCGCGTGTGGCAGAGATAGTAGGGATGACGGCCGGAATTACCTCTGGACCAGCAAGCGGTTAAGGGGTTCCCGCAATCATCGCACATGACAAAACCTCGCAAGGGAAAATCCTCATTGAGGTTTCGGCGCTTGGGCGCGCGGTTGATGCCGTTTAGCCTGTCTTGAACGTGTTGATACGTTTCTATCGATACGAGGGCCTCATGATGACCCATGCGAAACGGGATTCCCCAAGCGCCTGATCCAACGAGCCCTGCGTAGGACGGATTCCTCAGAAATTGCCCAATGCGCTGGTGTGTAATTTTACCCGCACGACTTTTCGGAAAAAGCGGCTGCTCCTGACAGAACCGAAGCACATCGGCCACCGTTTCGAAGCGACCAGAGGCATAGCCTTCGAGGGATTCGACTACGACCGAGGCAGAGGGCTCATTACGGACAAGCACACGGCCACTGTGGCCCTGCACCTTGCCGTAAACATATCCGACAGGCGCAGCGAATACGGCATAGCCGTTTGTAAGGCGTGACCGCATCCGCGAGTTTGTCTGTTCCGTGTTGTGAACCCGCTGATAGTCCGACACGACAACGCTCATGTTTTCGACAAGGCGCGAAGTCGAGTCGTTACCGTAGATCATGTGCGGCGACTCAAGGATGCCGCCCAGATCGTTCACAATCCGGCGGAGATCGCCGTGAAGATAAAGGTCGCGGCTAAACCGGTTGATATGGTCAAAGATGATCCGATACCGCTTGTCCGGATTGGACTGCATGTGGGTGAACACAGCGTCCAAGCCAGCACGGTTTCGCGCGCTGCCGCTTAAGTCATCGGTATGTATGCCTTCGACTTCATATCCCTTAGCCTGCGCATACGCAATACACGCGGTGAGTTGTGAGTTGAGCCCATCGCCCGCTACGACCTGCTTTTTGCTTGATACCCGCGCGTAGATTAGCGCGAATTTCGTATCCTCCTGGACCACTGCCCCGTTGGTTCTGGTTGGTTTCATGTGGGCTCTCCTTGCGTGGGAAAATTCTCCGTTTCTTTCGCGGGCTCTGTCTCATTCGCAGATGGGCTGAGTAGTGCTTCAAAAATCGGTCCACATGTGCCGATCGGCAGGTCCATTTCGACCCAAGTACGCATGAGGGCCCAAACAACGAGCATCAAATCGGACTTCTGACGTTCCGTCACATCGAGCCCATCAAGGTGATGCGCATAACTTCGTTCCTCAAGGTTAGCTATCGTATGCGCGGGTAAGTGACGTTCGCCCGAGCAAACCGAAAAGAGGGGGGCGTGTTCATTTGTAGTCATATCCGTCCTCCCTTCCTTGAGTCCGGCTAGGATGGTAGACCGTACTTCATACTACGGCATAAAACAATAATTATAGCTTATGTGTTGCTTTCTGACGAATCGACGTGAGTTTGAAGTCGATATGATCGGGGATAAATACACRGCGTATGTGGTTATAATGGCGTATTATGCATGATGTTGAATTAATTAAGCGCCGGTAAAAGAAATTATATTTATGTGTTATGGATATACGCAAATTCACTATTCGTCCTGATTTACTGAATTGGGGATTTTGAAAATAAGACGTTTATATCCGTCAATTTTCGGAGATATGAATATCTGCGCGGGACAAAAATCGCATATTATCAAAAACTAATAGGTATTTATTCTACGAATGTTGCGATATAAATCAATATCATGACCTTGAAATAGAATCTCTCAAGGCTTTTAATCACATTTGAAAACCGCCCGGCCGAATGACCCGGCGGGAATATTGAAAATGAAATCTGTCACCACGATGAGGCTTCAATTCTCAAATCAAAGGCCGCTGCGATCGATCTGAACAAATCGCCGATGTGACAAAAAAATGAAAACGCGATTGGAAAATGCCCCGAAATCCTACCGGCATTCCACGCGGTGAATTGCTTGTTCGAAATTGCGGCGGGGAGAGGAGGCCGTGGGGGGCGGCCCTAAGGTTTAAGGTATCGGATGTGCAGTTGGCCTCTTATGAGCGAACGGATCGCTCAGTCCGCTGGCGCGAGCGCACCGTCGTTCAAGATGATGTGCCTGTACTGATGTGGTCAGCGGTCCCGGGAGACAATCGAATCCGGCCAACCGGGCTACACGCTTCCCGAAGGCTGTGCTTGTAATCGTAGGCCGTTGTCAGTGCGGGAAGCTAATTTTCTCGGCGGACGTGAGGATCGTCGCTGCGGTCTCGTCGCTCTTGTGAGTCCTAAATTATCGAGAAAAATGCGCGCCCACGTTGGCCACCGAATTCGCTCAGGTTCTTGGCTCAGGCGTCTCCGCCGGCTTGGCGTGCTCGGTCACGAGTTCGCTGACGGACGCGTCTAGGGCCTGCGCAATTTGCCAAAGGCTCACTGCAGTGGGATTACGCAAGCCCTTTTCGAGGGCGCTAACGTGCGCTCGATCTACGCCGAGCCGTTCGGCAACCTGTGCTTGCGTCAAGCCCTTTGACAGCCGCAATGCTCGGGCGTTGGCCGCTATGATCAAGCGAATATCCATATAGTGCTGTTACGGCGGACGTGCCGTTTAGCGCGACGCGGTTTAATGCGTTGCGCTTTACCGCACATTGTGAGTTATTCTGAGCGGTGAGGACCAGCTAGAGCCGCCGTGGACGGCAGGAAATTAGGGCCACCAACTGTGAACGGTCAACCAAACACGCTCAGAGGCTTTCCCGGTCTGAAATTTAAGTTCCTGATAGAGCGCGTACAGCGGACCGAAACAAACTTCGAATTGCTCATAAGCGCGGCCGGACCGCGCGATGATCGCGAGAGATGGCTTCGGGCGTTCCAATGTTGGTGCGATTTCCATGACCTAAGTCCCGAAATTATTCATGGCAATTCACGAACCCATAGGACTGCCACCAGGACGCTTGTTGCATGCTGGCCGTCGATACCCGCATTTCTCTTCCGATTGATTGGAGAGGACTGGGCTCGATATTCTCACCAAGATGGAAACGCAGCGTCAGCGGTCGAAGAATGGCAAATAACAGCCCTCCGACAACAAATTAGCAAACTTGAGAAGGGCATTCGACAGGTCGACAGCAGGGTGTGGAAGGACACCACGATTGGTTTTCGACGACCTCGACGAGCCTACAGCACTCGTTTGACCGCGTTCGCGAGATCCGGAGATGGAGCCAGATGACCCATGGTACCAACCTGTCGCCACCTGAAGATGAATGCCGATAATGCGCGCGCCATGCAACCTTGAGGAGTGGCGACGCATACGCCCTCCGAGCCTCGGAGAGTTTTTGCGGGTCGCCGATCGTTGGCGACTGTCGGAGGATGATCAGGTTCGGATTCTGCGGTGCGGTTCCGTTGAGCAGTTGAGACGCTGGATCGCGATCAATCAGACCAATGAGGCGTTGGTCACGAGCAGCGATACAGGGGAAC
>NZ_JBFTRC010000186.1:0-11112 GCF_056399325.1 Allobosea sp. 01N443 | reverse complement strand
CATCGATGCTGGTGATCGGTGAAAAATCCAGGACAACGAGCTTGAGCCCCTGAGTCTCGGCAACCCTGTCCAGAATCCCGCGCCGAATATTCTCGACGTTGAAATAGACCCAAGGGTGGGCTGTCCTCAGGATCAGGGCGCCGGGCGCGGTGGTTGCGCTGGGGCGATTGGCAAGGTTCACGAAGCTGCTGCTCTCGGCATCGAAGCCAAGGGTGGCGATCTCCGGCCGAGTGAGCTGTGCAATGGTCAGCATGAGCGATGCCGCCGCTGCAATGAGCACCCCGTTGAGGACGCCCGCAATCAGCACGCCAAAGAACGCGACCAGCGCGATGATCCATTCCGCGAACGCAACCTGCCGCAGGTTGCCGATCTGCCGGAAGCGGACGAGATGCTTCGCGGCCATCAGCACGATGGCGGCAAGCACCGGCTCGGGCAGGTATTTGAACACGCCCGTGAAGAAGAGCAGTACGAGCAGGATCGCTGCCGAATTGACGAGCAGCGCCGCCGGCGAGACCGCGCCGCCCATGGCGTTGACCGCGCTCTGCGACATTCCGCCCGAGACGGCATAGCCCTGCGAAACACCCACGGCCAGATTGGCCGCACCAAGGGCCAGAAGCTCCCGATCCGTATCGATTTCGGTGCCGTTCTCCTGGGCAAAGCTCCTTGCAACCGAACTCGTCTCGACGAAGCCGAGGAGAAAGCAGGCAAAGGCCAGCGGTACGAGCTCCGTCAGGTCCTCCGGCTTGATCGCGGGGATACCGAAATGCGGGAGACCTTGTGGGATGTCTCCGACAATCGCGATCCCGAGTTTATCAAGGCCGAACAGGTGAGTCGCGATGATGGCGGCGCCCACCACGAACAAGGTGGTGGGCCGCCGCGGCATCAGTTTCTCCAGCACCAGAAACAGGACAACCGCGGCGATGCCCATGGCGAGCGAGGGGCCGTGCGCGGTGGGCAATTCCCGCCAAAGCTGCAGGAGACGTGGAAGGAAATTACCGGTCCCGCCAGGCAGGCCAAAGAGCTTGGGCAGTTGCGTCGACGCGATGTAGAGCGCAGCGCCCGTCTTGAACCCGAGCAGGATCGTGTCCGAGATGAAATAGGCAGTCTGCGAGGCGCGAAGCAGGCGTCCGGCGACGCAGATCAGGCCGAACACGATCGCGGTCGCGGCCGCCAAGGCGGCGTAACGCGACAGATCTCCTGCGGCGAGGGCGGACAAGCCGGTCGGAAACAGGACCGAGAGCGCGGATGTCGGCCCAACGGCGAGCTGGCCGCTCGCGCCGAACAGGGCATAGCCGGGGCCGGCCACGAGATAGCAATAGAGCCCGGCGACGGGAGGCAAACCGGCGAGCGAAGCATAGGCAAGGGATTCGGGGATCGTGAAGGCCGCCAGGGCAAGGCCCGCCGGGATATCCTGTTTGAGGTTGCCCATCTGATATCGGCGAGCCCATCCGAACAGGTTCTCGGTGAATCTGCCGATGGACGACCCGCCGCCGCGGTCGGCCTGGGGACCATTTGGTTGCATGGCGCGCCCTCACGATCGTGCCTGCGTGAATGGCCCGGCTCCGGCAAGGCCAATGCCGAAGCAGGACGGCCTGGGCCAAACCGTCTTCCAAGGTCAGCGCCGCTTACGATCAACATCAAAGAGTGCACGGCCCCGCTCATGAAGCCGCCGATGCCGGGAACCGTCCAGCGCAAACCGGCGGCCCGGCTCCCTCCACCGACCTGCAAGTGGCCGGCACTGCCCATCGTGGCGCCGATCAGGTGCCCCTCGCATGCCGAAACCAGCGTTCGGCTCAGGATAGTGCCGTGAGGTTCCGCGAGCGGTGCCGTCCTATTTCGGGCAAAGCCTGTAATTGGTGCCGCTGGTGTCGTTCGCGCTGTAGAAGCGCTTGATGCGGCCATCCGGTTCCTTGGCCATGATCGCGGACACCTGTGAGGTCGAGACCGGGTTGACGCAGCCGAGCGACAGGAAGTCGCGATCGCCGACACGTTTGACCGACTGGATCCTGCATGTGGCGGCCGATGTTCTGATGCGGTCACCGCTGATGATGAAGGCCGAGACGAAAAGATCGGGTGGGCTCTTGAAGGTCATGCCGTTTCGGCCTGGTGAGAAAATCTCCTCACAGGCCGTGCCGTCGGCAAGCCAGGCTCCCTGATAGGCCGCGTAGCGACCCTCGGCTGCCCAACCATGCGAGACCAGAGCTGTTGCGGCGACAAGACCGGCGATGGCAGCACTTGCGTAAGAGGCGATAGTCATCTGTTCCCCCAATGCTCGACCTTCGCGAACTATAGCGGGTCTCTCATCCCCGTCGATGCTGTGAACGTCGATTTCCGTCCTCATGACGAGATCTTGGTTTACGTTGGGCGGCGAACGCCATGGACCGCTCATGAGGAGGGTATTCCGGAGTCGGTCAGCGGCCGTCGGGATTTCGCCGCGACCCATGCCCTTTATCACCTCAGGTTCAGTCGCTGCCCAACGCCTGGCGGATACGGCGGGCGACGTCCTGCAACTGCACGCCCACCTCATCCAGCTTCTCCCTTGGCAGCGAGAGAGCCGATCCCCCGCAGTTCAACGCAAACGGGCGTGAGCCGTGCAGCAGGATGGGCACTCCGACCGAATTGATCTCCTGCTTCCATTCCCCGACCGAGCGAACATAGCCATGCACGGCGTATTCGCTGACGGCGGTTTCGATGCCGGCCCGGGTGCTCTCGCTGTCGGGTTCATGGTCGCACAGCACGTCGACGATGCGCGATCGCGTCGCCGGATCCAGGCTTGCGAGGTAGGCGCGGCCCATCGCCGAGGTCGCCATCCGGATATGCGAGCCGATCTCGATGCCGAGATGCAGCGGGCTCGAACCACGGCATTCCTCGATATAGATCATCGTGCGCTGGTCGGGCGCGCCGAGTGCGACTGAGGCGCCGACGCGATCGGCCAATTCCTGCATCAGTGGCCGTGCGACATCCCGAATGGCCAGGTTGCCGAGCGCCGAGAAGCCGAGCGCCAGGGCTGCGGCAGACAGCGAGTACTGCCCGTTCATCGGTGAGTATTCGAGATAGCCGAGCTTGCTCAACGTGTAGGTCAGCCGCGAAATCGTCGATTTCGCCAGCCCGGTGCGGTCGGCAAGTTCCTGATTGCCCAGAGCGCGATCGCCGCGCTTGAAGGAGCGCAGCACATTCAGGCCGCGCGCCAGCGCTGTGACGAAGCGGGGGTCCTGGTCCTCATTCTCGCCCGGCAGGGCGGCGCCCACCGGCGTTTCGCGTTTGCGCATACTGCTTCGTCACCATCGCTCAGCTGATTGCGACCCAAAGAAGCGGGCCTTGAACCGATCCAACCGCCCGTGCCGGCTTGACGGTCTGATAKACCATATGCGAGAAAACTCAATAATGGAATTAAATTCCGATGAATGGAATTAGATGGCGCTCGACCCTGATGTGTTCCGCCAGTTGCTCGACGCGGTCGAGCGCTTCGTCCGCGAAAAGCTGAGGCCGAACGAGGCGCTCGTGTCGCAGAACGATCAGGTGCCGGCCGAGATCATTGCGCAGATGCGGGAGCTGGGGCTGTTCGGCATGGCGATTCCGGAGGCCTATGGCGGCCTCGAACTCACGCTTTCGGAAGAGGTCCAGGTCTCGTTCCTGCTTGGCGGAACATCTCCGGCCTTCCGCTCGATGATCGGCACCAATAACGGCATCGGCTCGCAAGGCATCATCATCGACGGCACCGAGGAGCAGAAAAGCCGCTATCTGCCTGAGATGGCGAGCGGGGAGCGCGTCGGCTCCTTCTGCCTGACCGAACCTGAAGCAGGCTCGGACGCGGGGTCGCTGCGCAGCTCGGCCCGGCGCGACGGCGATGACTTTGTCATCAACGGCACCAAGCGCTTCATCACAAACGCCCCGGTCGCCGGCCTCTTCACGGTCTTTGCGCGCACCGACCCTGACAGCAAAACGGCCGCGGGCATTTCAGCGTTTCTGGTCGATGCYGATCGCCCGGGCATCACGCTGGGCCGGACCGACAAGAAGATGGGGCAGCAGGGCGCCCATACCTGCGACGTGATCTTCGACAATGTCCGCGTGCCGAAGACGGCGATCCTTGGCGGGCCGGATTACGAGGGCAAGGGCTTCGTTACCGCCATGAAGGTGCTCGATCGCGGGCGCCTGACCATTGCCGGCGTCTGCGTCGGCGTCGCTGAGCGCTTGATTGCCGACAGTCTCGCCTACGCCATGGAGCGGCACCAGTTCGGCAAGCCGATCGCGGAATTCCAGCTGGTCCAGGCCATGTTGGCCGACATGAAGGCGGAGAGCTTTGCCGCGCGCTGCATGGTGGAAGAGACAGCGCGTCGGCGCGATGCCGGCCATGGCATCGCCACCGAGGCGGCCTGCGCCAAGATGTTCGCTTCCGAGATGGTGGGGCGTGTCGCGGACAAGGCCGTCCAGATCCATGGCGGAGCCGGATATGTCGCCGATGCCGGGATCGAGCGCTTCTACCGGGATGTGCGCCTGTTCCGGATCTACGAGGGTACGACCCAGATCCAGCAACTGGTCATCGCGAGGAACATGATCCGCGATGCCCGCCGGGCCGGTGCGGCCGCCTGATTCAACCGGGAGGCCGCTTACCGGGTCCCCGGACCCGCGGCTCAGGCGGGAGCCTCGTATCCGAACCATAGGGAGAGAAAAATGCGCGCAGTCATCTGCAAGGCGTTTGGGCCGCTGGAAGATCTCGTCGTCGAAGCGAAGGAATTAGGCGAGCCAGGGCCGGGCGAGGTGCGCGTCGCCATCGAGGCGGCGGGGGTCAATTTTCCCGACACGCTGATGGTCGAGGGCAAGTACCAAGTCAAACCGCCGCTGCCCTTTACGCCCGGCACCGAAGTCGCGGGCATCGTGCGCTCGGTCGGCGATGGCGTCACACATCTCGAGGTCGGCATGCCCGTCGTCGGCATGGTGGGCGTGGGTGCGTTCGCCGAGGAATGCGTGGTCAGTGCCGCACGGCTGATGAGGCGTCCCGCCAGCATGGACCCGGTCACGGCCGCCGGCTTTTCGATGACCTACGGCACCAGCATGCACGCTCTCAGGCAGCGGGCGCGGCTGCAGCCCGGAGAGACGCTTCTCGTCCTCGGTGCAAGTGGCGGCGTCGGCCTGGCCGCCGTCGAAATCGGCAAGGCGATGGGCGCCACCGTGATCGCAGCCGCAAGCAGCGCCGAAAAGCTGGAGGTGGCGCGCGCGGCCGGCGCGGATCACCTGATCAACTACGCAACTGAATCGCTCCGGGACCGCGTCAAGGAGCTCACGGCCGACAAGGGCGTCGACGTGGTCTACGATCCGGTCGGCGGGGATTTTCTGGAGCAGGCCGTGCGCGTGACCGCGTGGGAGGGCCGCGTTCTGGTCGTCGGTTTCGCCGCGGGCACCATTCCGCGCATTCCTGCAAACCTTCTGCTGCTCAAGGGCTGCGCACTTGTGGGGGTCTTCTTCGGGACGTTCGCCGCGCGCAACCGGCAGGCCAACAAGGAGAATTTTGCCCAGCTCTTCACCTGGTTCGAAGAGGGCAAACTGAAGCCGCTGATCAGCCGGACGCTTGATCTCGCCGATACGGTCGAGGCGCTTCAGCTGCTCGCTGCGCGCAGCGCCATCGGCAAGATCGTCCTCACGACCGGCCGGGCCCTGTCGTGAGAGCCACGAGCTATGCCGATATCGGCATCTTTGGCGTGCTCGGGCTCGATCTCCAGGAGTCGGCGGTCGGTCACGTCAAGGGCGGACTTCAGATCGGCCCAGAACATCTCAATCGGATGGGCTACGTCCATGGTGGCGTGCTCTGCACGATGATCGACTTCGCCGCCTGCGCCTCCGGCCTGCATGCCGAAGAGGGGCAGGCGCCGCGTTTTGCCATCACCATATCGCTGACCACGCAATTCACCCGGCCGGTCCGGGCCGGATGGCTGTCGGTCGAGGGGCGGACGATCTCGGCCGGCAAGTCGAGCTTCACCGCCGAGGCCCATGTCTTCGACAGCGACGGCGAGCGCATCGCCCACGGCATTGGCACGTTCCGCTGGCGGCCGGGAAGCCAGCCCAATCCTTCCACCCAGCATGCGGACAAAGCAGATGTTTGAGCTCAGGGACATCCACAAGCCGCGCCTGGCGGCATTGCAGCGCTTCATGGACGAGCATGTCTATCCCAACGAGGCAGTCTTCGAGCGCCAGCACGCCGCGCTGCCATCGCGGTGGGGCACGCCACCGATCCTCGGCGAACTGCAGCAGCGGGCGCGTGCCGAAGGGCTGTGGAATCTGTTTCTGCCCGACACGCGCTACGGGGCAGGGCTCAACAACCTGGACTATGCCCATTTCTGTGAGGTGATGGGCCGTTCCGCCATCGCGCCCGAGATCTTCAATTGCTCGGCCCCCGACACCGGAAATATGGAGACGCTGGTTCTCTATGGCACGGAAGGCCAGAAGCGGGACTGGCTCGAGCCGCTGCTCGACGGGGCGATCCGCTCCTGCTTCTCGATGACCGAGCCGGATGTGGCCTCGTCGGACGCCACCAATATTCAAACCGAGATCAGGCGCGACGGCGACGACTACGTCATCAACGGACGTAAATGGTGGAGTTCGGGCGCGCTCAGCGAGCATTGCAAGATCGCGATCGTAATGGGCCGGAGCAATCCGGATGCGCCCAAGCATCAGCAGCAGTCGATGATCCTGGTGCCGCTCGATACGCCCGGGGTCACCGTGGAACGGGCGCTGACGGTCTACGGCTATGATCATGCGCCGCATGGCCATGCCGAGATTACTTTCGAGAATGTCCGTGTGCCGGCCACCAACATGCTGCTTGGCGAAGGGCGCGGCTTCGAGATCGCGCAGGGGCGGCTCGGGCCCGGCCGCATCCATCACTGCATGCGTTCGATCGGCCTGGCGGAACGGGCGCTGGAGGCAGCCTGCCGCCGTGCCCTGTCGCGGACGGCTTTTGGCAAGCTGCTGGCGGACCAGGGCGTCGTCCGTGACCAGATCGCACGCTCGCGCTGCGAGATCGAGGCGGCGCGGCTGCTCGTCCTGAAGGCCGCGCATATGATGGACACGGTCGGCAACAAGGCCGCCCGCCGCGAGATCGCGATGATCAAGGTGGTAGCGCCGAACATGGCCTGCGACGTCATCGATCGCGCGATCCAGATCCACGGGGCGGCTGGCGTCTCCCAGGACCATTTCCTCGCCGCCGCCTGGGTCAAGTCCCGCAGTCTGCGCTTCGCAGATGGCCCCGACGAGGTCCATCGCGACAGCATCGCCCGCATGGAACTGAAGGCCTACCGCAACTGAGGTGCAGGCAATGTTCGACGTCCAAGGAAAGGTCGCTCTGATCACGGGCTCGTCGCGTGGGATCGGCAAGGCAACCGCGCAGCAACTGGCGCACAGCGGTGCCCGGGTCGTGGTGTCCAGCCGAAAGCAGGACGCCTGCGACGCCGTGGCCGGGGAAATCCGGGCGAGCGGCGGCGAGGCCATCGCCAAAGCCTGCCATGTTGGCTCGCATGAGCAGCTGAAGGGGCTCGTCGACCACGTCCTGGAGGTCTGGGGCGGGATCGACATCCTGGTCTGCAACGCGGCGATCAATCCGGTCTACGGACCCTTGTCCACCCTGCCGGACGAGGCCTTCACCAAGATCATGGCGGTCAACGTGCAGAGCGCGATCTGGCTCAGCAACCTCGTCCTTCCGCAGATGGCCGATCGCGGCGGCGGCGCCGTCATCATGATGTCCTCGATCGCGGGCCTGCGCGGCACCGGAGTCATTGGCGCCTATGGCATGTCCAAGGCCGCGGAAGCGGCCCTGGCGCGCAATCTTGCCGTCGAATGGGGCCCCAAGGGGATCCGGGTCAACGCGATCGCGCCCGGCATCGTGCGCACCGACTTCGCGCGGGAGCTGGTGGAATCGCCCGAGCGGCGCGCGCAGATGGAGCAGCGCACTCCCTTGCGCCGCTTCGGCGAGGTCGAGGATATCGCCGGTATCGTGCATTTCCTGGCCAGCCCGGCATCCGCCTACATCACCGGCCAGGTCATCGTCGCCGATGGCGGCGAAACCGTCAGCTGAGGTGCATGATGACCGCTCCCGTGGCCACCCTTGTCGACGTGATCGAGAACCACCGTTTCGACGAGGGAGCGCTGGCCCGCTGGCTCGACGCCCATGTCCCCGRTTTCGGCGGCCCGATTTCGGTGCGCCAGTTCCAGGGCGGCCAATCCAATCCCACCTTCCTGATCTCTGCGCCTGATCGACGCTGCGTGCTGCGCAAGAAGCCTCCGGGAAAGCTGCTGCCGAAAGCGCATCAGGTCGAGCGCGAGTTCCGGATCATCAGGGCGCTGGCGGGGACAGCGGTTGCTGTTCCGCAGGCATTGGCGCTTGGCGAAGACGCCGAGGTGATCGGGACAGCCTTCTACGTCATGGATTTCGTCGACGGGCGTCAGTTTGACAGCCTGGCGCTTCCCGACCTGCCGCGCGACGACCGCGCTTCGCTCAATTTCGCCGCCGTCGATACCCTGGCGGCGCTGCATGCGGTGGTTCCCGAGGATGTCGGGCTAGGAGATTTCGGTCCCTCCGGCGGCTATGTCGCGCGTCAGGTCGAGCGCTGGACCAAGCAGTATCGTTCCTCCTCGGAGGCCGGCGAGATCGCCGACCTGACCTGGCTCGCCGATTGGCTGCGCGAGCATTGCGGCGTGGCCGATGAAACCACGATCGTGCATGGCGACTACCGGATCGGCAATCTCTGCTACCGCCGCGATGGCCCGCAGGTGTCGGCGGTGCTCGACTGGGAACTGTCCACGCTCGGCCACCCGCTCAGCGATCTCGCCTATTACTGCATGCCCTATCATATCAGCCCGACCGTCGCGGGCGGACGGGGGCTATCGGGGCTCGATTTCAAAGAGCTCGGCATCCCCCGCGAAGACCAGGTGATCGCGCATTACTGTCGGGCGAGCGGCCGTGCCTCGCTGCCGGACTGGCACGTCTTCCTGGCGCTCTCCTTCTTCCGTCTGTCGGCGATCCTGCACGGCGTGATGGCCCGCTCCGTGCTGGGCAATGCCAGCGATGCGAACGCGGCCGAGGTTGCACAGCGCGCCGGGATGCTGGCCGAACTGGGTCGGCAGGTGGCCCTGTCCGGCACGAACAACCGATACTGAGACGAGGCGAGGGATGACCATGCGTTTCAAGGACCAGCTCTGCATTGTGACCGGAGCGGCCAGCGGTATCGGCCGGGCCACCGCACAGCGTTTCGCCGCTGAGGGCGCGCTCCTCGTCCTAGTCGATCGGAACGAGGCGGAGCTCGCAAACGTCGTGGCCGACCTGCCGCGGGCCCGGGACCATTCCGTCGCGGTGCTGGATATCGCTGACCAGGACGCGGTTTCCGCATGTGTGTCCCGCGCACTGGAGCGGCATGGGCGTATCGACGTTCTCTGCAACAATGCCGGCATGGCGAGTTCCAAGGGGAGCGCGCTCGAGCAGGATCTCGCGGAATGGGACCGGGTGATGCAGGTCAATGTCTTTGGCGCGATGCTGTTCATGAAGCATGCCGGCGCGGCCATGGTCGCGGCCCGTCGCGGCGCGATCGTCAACACCGCCTCCGTGGCCGGGATCAGGGCTGGTGCGGGCGGGAATGCCTATAGCGCTTCGAAGGCTGCCGTCATCAACATGACCCAGACGGCCGCCTGCGATTTCGGCGCCTATGGCGTCAGGGTGAACGCCGTATGTCCCGGACTGATCGAGACGGGAATGACGAGGCCGATCTTCGAGAAGGCGCGCGAACTCGGGAAGGAGGACCGGCTGGGCGCACGCTGCGAATTGCGCCGCTATGGCCATCCCGAGGAGGTCGCCCGCGTGATCGCCTTCCTGGCCAGCGAGGACGCGAGCTATGTCACGGGCCAGGCTCTCGCCGTCGATGGCGGCAACACCGCCTCCCTCAATCTCCCCGGCATGAAGGTCTAAGGCGTCGGCTCGAAAAGTCGATTGTGGTTTTAAGGAAATTCGATCCAGACACGGAAGTGCTGGATCTCTGACCGGATATGACAACCGATCCGAGATCTAGCCGACGCTCCAGGGCAGGGAGCAGAGCCGCCCGGCGGGGCGGCCCCGCTCCGAGCGGCTCGCTGTGGCGCGCCTTGCTCAGTTCTTGCCCTTGTAGAGAAAGGCATCGACCTTCTCTTCGCCGTTATAGGCCAAGCGCTGCATGCGGTAGAGGTTCTTCACGTAGTCGAGCGCGTCCTGGCGAGACATGTCCATGCAGCGCATCGAGGCCTCCATCTCGATCCGCAACGCGAGTTGAGGGTGGCGTGCGATGCGCGCGGCATATTCCTCGGCCTTCGCCAGAACCTGGTCCGAAGGGACCACCGCATTGACGAGGTTCGCCCGCAGCGCGTCCTGCGCCGAGAGCGGGTCGCCCGTCAGCAGCATTTCCATCGCGATCGTATGCGGCACATACCGAGACAACCGGGTCGAGCCGCCCGCCCCACCCATGCCGTAGGCGATCTCGGGGAAGCCGAACTTGGCATCCTCCGACGCCACGCGGATATCTGTGAGATGGCTGAGATAGATCATGCCCTGGCCGTAGCAATAGCCGCGCACCGCGCCGACGATCGGCTTGAATCGGTTCAGCGAGAGCACTTCGCGCGACCAGGTGAACGTGTCCGGCTCGCCCTCCGCGACCCGGTGCTTCGGGGCAAGGTAATAGGCGAGTTCGTCCTTGGGCGTCGCGAACTTGGCGTAGTCGTTCTTGATGTCGTCGCCGGCCGAGAAGGCCCGGTCTCCGGCGCCCTGCAGAATGCCGACCCGCACCTCGTCGTCGGCGAGGAATTCGAGCATCATATGATAGAATTGCTTGTGCATCGCCGGCGTCATCGGGTTCACCGATCCGTTGCGGATGGTGAAGTATCCGATCTTGCCGACACGCTCGTATTCGAAAGGCATGAGATCTATCCCTTAGATATAATCAGAACCACTGATTGGTGACGCGGTCGAAGCTGCCGACGCGAAGGTCGGTTTTTTCGGCAATGAGCTTTTGCTTGGCGATCTTCTCGGACGGCGTCTTCGGAAGCGCGTCGCGATACTCGACGTAACGAGGTGTCTTGAACGGGGCGAGCCGGCTCTTGCAGTGC
>NZ_JBFTRC010000185.1:0-15902 GCF_056399325.1 Allobosea sp. 01N443 | reverse complement strand
GGCATGATCGTGACCGAGGGCGGACGCTTCGGTGGTTATGGCCTCTTCCTCAGCAAGGGYGAATTGGGGATCGGCCGCGGCAAGCCTGTGTTCCTTTACAATCTCCTCGATCTGCAGCGGACGATCTGGGAAGGGCCGGAACTGACGCCGGGAAAACACAGCATCGTCTTCGACTTCAAATCCGACGGCCCGGGCCTGGGCAAGGGCGGCACCGGCGTCCTTTCCGTAGACGGACAGGAAGTGGCCAGGAAATCGATGGACCACACCATCCCGATCACGTTTCCCGAGGACGAAAGCTTCGATGTTGGCCTGGATACCCGCACCGGGGTCGCGCTGCTGGAGCATCGCTATGACCCACCGTTCAAGTTCACCGGCAAGATCAAGAAGCTGACCGTCAAGCTCGGGCCGGTGCAGTGAACGCAGCCAGATCCCTGCGCGCTCCCGTGCCTCTCGTGCGAATATTCGATCAACAAGATGGACCGGGCCCAGGCGATGAAGAACGTGCTGACGATCGCCGCCGTGGCAGAGATCGCAACCGGTCTGGCGCTGCTGGTCGTGCCTTCATTCGTCGCGCAAGTGCTGCTCGGCGAGGAACTGGACGGGGCTGCCCTGCAGATCGCGAGCATTGCGGGTATCGCCCTGGTTGCACTGGGGATCGCCTGCTGGCCCGGCCCGCCTCTGCTGGGCATGTTGATCTATAGCGGCGCGGTCGCACTCTATCTCGCCTATCTCGATCTTACCGGAGCTTCCGGCGGCGTCTTGCTATGGCCAGCGGTCATCTTCCACGCCGTCCTGACCGCACTATTGCTCCGGTCGATCGCGCTGGCGGTTCGCGCGGCGAGATAGGGAGACGGCCGGATATCGGCCGGTCTGGGCCAATCTCGCAGGGTTCGGCGCAGATGCACGAACCCTCTCGTCACGAAGCCCTAGATGTCGTCAGCGTCGCGCAGCACAAGGACATGATCGCCGAGCAGTACAAGCATGATTCATCATGTCATTGGCATGACCCATTGACAGCATAATGACTGCGTGTCACCAAGGCTGCGGCTCAAGGGAGACTGCCAATGAAGATGGCCAAGCTGGTCGCTACCGGTGCATTGGGCTTACTGGCCTGCATAGGCTGGACGGGAGCCAACGCGTCAGACCCCTACCCGCAGCGCTTCGTCACGCTCGTCGTACCCTTCCCCGCCGGAGGCAGCTTCGACGTGATCGGCCGTCTCGCGGCCCGGGCTCTCAGCGAGAAATGGGGGCATCAGGTTGTTGTCGAGAACAAGCCTGGCGCAGCCGGCGACATCGGAGCGGCCAGCGTGGCAAAGGCCGCGCCCGACGGATATACGCTGTTGCTCGTCAGCGACGGGCTGCTCAGCAATGACAGCCTGATGACGCGCCGGCTCTTCGACCCGCTGAAGGATTTCAAGCCGGTCACCCTGATCGCCCGCTCACCGCAGGTGCTGGTCGGCGGCCCTGCCCTGAAGACCAGGACGCTGGTCGAGATGGTGAAGCAAGGCGGCKGCACGGATTATCGTTTCGGCACCGCGGGCACAGGAACGCCCGGCCATCTCGTCGCCGAATTGCTGGCAAAGGTCAGTGGGTTGACGCTGACCCATGTGCCCTATCGCGGGGGCGCCCCCGCCCTGACCGACGTCCTCGGCGGCCAGATCGAGCTGGTCTCGACGGGCTTGCCGGCCCTGATCGCCGCCATCCAGTCCGGCTCGGTCGTGCCGCTCGCCGTCTCCTCCGAGAAGCGCTTTCCATCCCTTCCCGACGTTCCCACGATGGCGGAAATCGCCCCCGGCGCTTCGGTAGAGACCTGGTATGGCATTGTCGGCCCAGCCGGACTGCCTGATGCGCTGCGCGACCGTATCCACGCAGACACCGTGGCCGTCATGCAAAGCCCCGCGATCACGGCACGGCTGATCGACAATGGCTTCGAGTTCGTCGGCGCCGGCCCTGCCGAGTTCAGCGCTGCCATGGCGCGTGATCTGCCGCGCTGGCGCGAGATCGTGGCCCTGTCCGGTCTCAAGCCTCAATAGCGGAAGCATCCTGATGTTCAGTATCGAAGGTGCCCAGATCGCTGCACGGGCGGCGGACGGTTGCGCGATCAACGCCACTCTGATGCAGGCAGGATTTCCTGGCGCGCCGCGCATCCTCCTGATCCACGCCCTCGCCATGAGCTGGCGGCAATGGCGCGGCGTCGCGGCGGCGATCGACCAGGAAGCGACAGTCGTGGCGCTCGATTGCCGTGGCCATGGCGCGTCCGAGCGGCGGCGCGGCCCCTATAGCTGCGAGATGATGGCGGCCGATTGCATCGCCGTCCTCGACGAACTCGGCTGGGAGGAGGCTACGGTCGTTGGCTGCTCGATGGGCGGCTGCGTGGCCCAGGCGGTCGCCGCCGGTTTTCCGCAGCGCGTATCGGGCCTCGTGCTGGCCGACACGACGGCGACCTACGGCCACCAGGCCTTGCCGGCCTGGCGCGAGCGCGGCGAACGCGCGCTGCGCGACGGCATGGGCACGCATATCGACTTCCAGCTGGCACGCTGGTTCAGCGACTGCTTCCGGGCGAGCAGCCCCGAGATCGTCGAGGACTRCCTGGCCGTGTTCCAGGCCAACGACCTGCATTGCTATGCCGATAGCTGCGCCATGCTGGGCGAGACCGATCTGCGCCCAGCCCTGAAGGCCATCCACTGCCCCACGACCATCCTGGTCGGCGAGTTCGACCACGCGACACCGCTCGCCATGGCCGAGCAGCTCGCAGAGGCAATCGCGGATGCGCGATTGGTGATCATCCCCGATGCCAAGCATTTCGCCCCGGTCGAAAAGCCTGACGTCGTGGCGAGGGAAATCCTGGCAATCGCCCGGCACCCGGCCGCGGCGCAGGTGAACTGAACAAGAAAATCATGCTGGAGGAAACGCCATGACGATGAATCGCCGCCATTTCTTATGGGGAAGCGCTGCAGCGATGACGCTGGGGGCCGGCGCGGTCCGGGCCAGTGCGCGCCGCATCTTCGATTCCCACTGTCACATCATTGATCACGCTTTCCCGATCGTACCCAATCAAGGCTATACGCCACCGCACTACCCTCTCAGCGAGTACCAGGCAGCCACCCAGCCGCTCGGCGTCCGCGCCGGAGCGATCGTATCCGGCTCGTTCCACGGCTTCGACCAGACCTATCTCGAGAGCACCCTGGCGAAGCTGGGCAAGGGCTGGGTCGGCGTCACGCAGGTGCCGAACACGATTGCCGACGGAGAGATCGCGCGGCTGAGCACGCTGGGTGTCCGGGCGCTGCGCTTCAACATGTTCCGCGGCCGCATCGACAGCGTCGGTTTTGGCCGGGCCAAGCTCGATATTGCCAAGGCGCTCGAACGGATTGCCGCCAGAAATCCGAGCGCGCTGGTGTTTGGCACCGACCTGCCCTCGACACGCGCCGAGCGCCCGTTCCAGCCTGCCGATATCGACCTCGTCGAAAAGGTGCTGGGGGCTGACCTCGCCGGCCGCGCCTTCTGGGATAACGGCCTTGCCCTCTACCGGGTCTCCGCGACCTGAGCCCTCAGGTCAAGCGCACCTTGTAGCGAAAGCGATCTCCCCGGCCATAGGCGCGGCGCCAGTCGATCGGCGCGCCATTGGCATCCATGGAGGTTCGCTCGACGACGATGATCGGGTCGCCCACTGGCACATTCAGCAGTGCGGCCCTGGTCGCATCGGCGTGGCCCAGCGAGAGTTCATCCTCGACGGCCGCGACCACCTGCCCGAACTCGCGCTCATAGACCGGGTAGAGCAGCGGCCCGATCTCCGCCTCCGGCAGGTCCGCAAACCGGGCAAAGCGAGGCAAGGGCAGGAACAGATCTTCCGAGATGGCCGGCTCGCCGGCCCAAAGCCGCAGCCGCAGCACCTTCAGGACCTGTGCGCCCGGCGGCAGTCGCAGTGCCGYCGCCACCTCCGCATCAGGTTCGATGATCTCGCGCTTGAGCAGACGGCTCTCCGGCACGGTCTTGCCGGCATGTGCCCCCGCATCCTTGAAATTGAACCAGCGAAACAGGCTGCCATCGAATGAGGGGCGCCGCACAAAGGTGCCGCTGCCCTGCCGGCGCTCCAGCAAGCCCTCGCGCATGAGTTGCTCCACGGCCTTGCGCACCGTGTTGGTCGAGACGCCGTATTCCCTGGTCAGAACCTGTTCGGAGGGGATGGTCTGGCCCGCTTCCCATTCAAGCGATGCGATGCGGGACGCGAGGGCATCGCGCAGGCGCGCATGCAACGGCAAACGCTCGTCAGTATTCTGCAGCATGTCCTTATTCCGTACTCGGGCCTGTCAGGGCGGACGTCCCACCATCTGATGATGCCTACAGCCTAACAACCTCAAGCTGGGAGGAAAAACATCTACGGCCAAGATTCTCGCAGGAAGCGCACCGGAATACGGAACGCTGATCGGTGTCCCCCCCGGCGCACCCTGCATGGCACGCGCATACGGCGATCCCTCTGCCGGGTTTCGGCATCCGCACCAAGTCTTGGCGGCGAGCGCACCGATGCCTCGGCCCGACCGGCGCAGGCGGGAGGCCTGACGCCGCCTCGCCGCAACCGATCAGGCGCTGCCGTCACAATTGCTGTCAGCCACGAACGAAGAGTGCATCGACAACGCGAACCTCACCCGAACCTTTTCGGATGAGAACCGGATTCAGATCGCATGCCGCCAGCAAGCCCTCGAAATCGCTAGCGAGTTGCGAGAGCTTCACCGCGAGATCGACCAGATGGCTCGTGTCCGTTTGGGGCATCAAATTGCGATACCCTCCCAATATGCGGTCGAGCTTGGTCCGGCGGAGCATCGCACCTGCCTGCTCGTGATCGAGCGGCGCAAGCGCGACCGCTCGATCGGCCAGGAGCTCGACCAGCGTGCCGCCACTGCCCAGGACGATCATCTGGCCAAATGGCGGCGCAGCCGTGAATCCAGCCATGGCCTCGACACCGTCGACAAGCTGCTCCTGCAATTCATAGCCGTCGATCGTCGCAGCCGGCAGCGCCCTGCCGACATTCTCGGCAATGGTCGCGATCGCGCGGCGCAAGCCTTCCTCATCGCGGACGTCGAGCACGACGCCGCCAACATCCGACCGGTGCTGCACGTCCCGGGATGCGACCTTGACCACCATGGGAAATCCGAGCTCGCCGATACGGGCGACCGCTTCGCCTTCGTCCTTCACCACGATCGATTTGACCAGAGGGATGCCGTAGGCGCGCAGCAGCCGGAATGACAGTTCGGCATCGAGAGTGCCCGAGCATTGCTCGATCTCGCGCCTCAGGCTGGCGACCTCCTTGTTGAACGGCGTCCGCGCGGCGCTGCGCTGGCGCGCCCAGGAGCCGGCGGGCCCCGGCTTKCCGAGCGCGAGATTGCCGACGGCGCGAAGTCCGGCGTGAAGCCCGCGCAGCAGCGGCACACCGTGATCGGCCAGCATCGAACGAACGCCCGGATCGACATTCTCCGAAGTCGGCGAGATCACGACCAGCGGTGTTTCACTCGCCTTGCCGGCCTCGGCATAGACGCCGAGCACATTCATGTAATTCTGCAGCGTCGCAGGGTTAAGGCTCTCCTGCGTATCCTGAAGGGCGACGACGGCGCCGACATTCTCGTCACTGAGAACCGCCTTCATGGCCTCAGGCGTATTGCGGTCCTCAACATTGACCGTCGCTCCGAAATCGACCGGATTGTTGCCGGCCGTTCCCGGCAAGGCAGCACGCAAGCGTTGCCCGGTCGTCGCGCTGTAGGCCGCAACAATTACGCCCTGCAGTTCCGCAACATCGCAGGCCAGGGCGGTCTGACCGCCGGAAATGCCGACGATGCCGATGCTTGCTCCCCGGACCATGCGCCGCGCCACCGCCGAGCATTCGAGCGCCGCGATGAGCTCGTCATAATCCGCGACCGTCGCGATATTGGTCTCCCGAAAGAAGCTGTCATAGGCGTCGCGATCACTCACCAGAGCCCCCGTATGGGCCTGGGTGGCCGCAACGCCGACATCCGAGCGACCAACCTTGAGCACCACCAGGGACTTGCCCGCGGCATGAACGCATTCGGCGGCCTCGGCGAGCGCACGGGGAGACTTGATTGACTCCGCGACCACCCCGATGACCCGTGTCTCATCGTCGTCCGCAAACCAGCGCACATAATCTGCGGCCGCAACCTGGAACTCGCTGCCGACGGTCACGACCTTTGAAAGCCCGATGACCGTCGAGTTCATCACCGAAATCGCCGCCGATCCGGATTGGGCCACCAGCGCGACGTTGCCGGGCCTCAGGCGCAGCGACGGCCTGGATGGGTAGAGCGGGATCGAGTCGGTGAAATTGACCAGCCCCATGCAGTTGGGGCCGTGCAAGACGATGCGGCTCTGGGCGCCGAATGCACGAATTGCCCTCTCCTCGTCATGCGAGAATCCGTTGGTGAAGACGATCGCCGAGCGTACGGAACTCGACTCGAGTTCATGCAGCATGCCCGGCACATGCGCTGCGGGAATGGCAATGATCGCAAGGTCGGTCTCCGCGCGGATCTCGGCAACCGAGTTGACGGCGCGCAGACCTTCGATCTGATCGGCCTGGGGATGGATCGGGAGGATCTCCCCCGTGTAGCCCCATGATTTCAGATTGCTGATGACCACGTTGCCCTGCGTGACGCGCTTCGCCGAGGCGCCGATAATGGCCACCGAGCGTGGCCTGACCATGGGGGTGACGTCGATATGCAAGGCGATATGTCCTTCGATAGCGATGTGCCGTCGCAGCCGCCATCGGCGGCTGCGGGCGCTGTGTCCGACGGGAGTTACTGCTTGTCTTTCGGGAGCCAGGCTTCCGCCCAGTTCGGATGGGTGTTGAACGAGAAGTTGAACTGAGCGTCCAAGTTCTTGAAATTGTTCGTCACGGCCTCGAAGACGCGCGAATTCGTCAACGCAAGCTGGTTCAGGTCGCGCGCGATGATCTCGGCATAGGTCTTGTAATGCGCCTTCTGCCGATCCGCCGGCGCCGAAGCCGCATCGGCGGCGACCTTGTCGAACTCGGGATTACAGTAGCCGGTGGGATTGGCGTAGGGGACGCTGGTCTCATTGCAGACGAAGCTGCGGTCGACGCCGAGAACCGGATTCGAGCGTCCGGTCAGCGAGATGATCGACGCATCGAAATCATGCTGCGTATAGACCTTGTTGGTCCAGATCTGCTGATCGAGCGCGCTGAGCTTCACGTCGATGCCGAGCGCCGTCCACTGCGCCTGCACGACCTGCGCCACCGCGTCATAGGGCGCGGCCGAGATCACCGCGAGCTCGAGCGCGAAACGCTTGCCGTCTTTCAGCGGAAATCCGGCCTCGTCGAGCAGCTGGGCCGCTCGTTTCGGGTCATAGGCGTACATCGTATCGTAGTTGACCGACGTATCGTGCAGGTTCTTGAATTGCGTCGGGATGGCGTTCTTGGCGGTCTCAGCCAACCCCTGGTAGACATCCCTTACGATCCGCTGACGATCGATGGCGTGGAACAGGGCCTGCCGGACCTTGACGTTGTTCATCGGCGAGCGCCGCAGATTGAAGTCGATGACGGCAGTTTCTGGCGCGTTGGTGACGATCGGCACAACCCGGAACGAGCCCCGCTTCGCCGCCTGYTGCGTCGCCGGGACCTGCACCACTTCGGGCCGGAACCAGTTGACCTCGCCGTTGACGATGGCGTTGAGGCGCTGCTGCGGGTTCGGGATGAGCGCGAAGATCACCGAGTCGAGATAGGGCTTGGGCGCCTCCCAATAGTGCGGGTTGCGCACGAAGGTGATCGACTGGCCGCTGACCCATTTGTCGAACTTGAACGGGCCAAGGCCCACCGGAGCGATATTGGCTGGGTGAGTGGCGATGTCCTTGCCCTCGTAGACGTGCTTCGGCATCAGCGGAAACACTTCCTTGTCGAACAGATCGAGCGTCGCGGTCAGCGGCTGCTTGAGCGTCAGGACGAAGGTCTTGTCGTCGGGCGCCGAGGCCTTCTCGACCAGCGGCATGAGCTTGGTCAGATAGGTGTTGAACTTGCCGAAATTCTCCAGCGTGAAGACCACGTCGGTGGCAGAGAACGGCTTGCCGTCCGACCACTTCACGCCCTCGCGGAGGTTGAAGGTGTAGGTCTTGCCGTCCTCGGAAATGGTCCAGCTCTTTGCCAGGCGCGGAACGCGATTGGCTTCGCGGTCATAGGTCATCAGCCCGTCCGCCCAGACATCAGCGGCGAACAGCGCCGGGACCGACGATGTCATCTGGGTGTTCAGATTCGGAATTGTCGTAGAATTCAGCGCGGCGATGACCGTGCCACCCGGGACGGGCTTGCCATCGTCCGCCTGCGCTCCGGCGGAGAGCAGAAGGCTCGACGCTCCCGCAAGCAGTGAGATCGCGCCCAGCCTCTGCATCGTCCACGCATCGCTTCGTTTAGCCGTGTCCATGATGTGCTCTCTCCCTTTGGCTTTTCTGAGTAGTCCCTGAATCAGATCTCGACGGGCCTCGGCGTCCTCTCTACGGGGGCCACACCTGCCGGACGCGATGACGCGCCGATTTCGTCCGCGCGGTGACAGGCCACAAAGGTTCCGGTCTGGCCGACCGGTTTCAGCGCGGGGTCGGCCGTCGCGCAAATTTCGATCGCAAAGGGGCAGCGGTGGCGGAACCGGCAGCCGCCCTGCATGGGCTCAGGCATATCCGCTCGCACTTGTGTCGCGCTCAGGCTGCGGATCCGGCCACGACGTGGATCGAGCGAAAGCCGCGCGTCGAGCAGCAGCCTGGTATAGGGATGGAAGGGGCGTTCGTAGATAGAGTGGCCGATCTCGACGATCCGGCCGCGATACATCACGGCGGTCCGGTCGGCGATCGACTCCATCGCTCCGAGATCGTGGCTAATCACCACGAAGCCGACATTGGTCGCCTCGTGCAGATCCCGCATCAGCTGCAGAACCTGGGCCTGGACCGAGACGTCGAGGCTCGACAGCGGTTCGTCGGCGATGATGATCGCGGGCCGAAGCATCATCGCCCGCGCAATCGCGATGCGCTGCTGCTGCCCGCCTGAGAGCTGGTGCGGATAGCGGTCGAGATAGTGGTCCGGGGGGTTAAGGCCGACCGCGGCAAGATGGCCGGCGAGAAAGGCCCGCGTCTCGCGCAGCGTAGCAAGCTCATGGCGCTGAACGATGTAGCCGAGCATGCGTTCGACCGTCATGCGTGGGTTCAGCGACGAGGCCGGGTCCTGAAACACGGCCTGGACCTGGCGTCGGAAGGCCTGTTTCCCGGAGGAGGCGAGCGAGGCCAGCGAGGTGCCGCGAAACTGCACGTCGCCCGCCGTCGGCCGGTTCAGCATCAGGAGCAGCTTCGCGAGCGTGCTCTTGCCTGAGCCGGACTCGCCCACGATCGCCAGGGTTTCGCCCTCGTTAACATCGAGATCGACACCATCCACCGCCCGAACCGTATTCCAGCCCGGGCCATTGGCGTTGCGGCTGGTGTAGAGTTGCTCGACGCCATGCAGGCGAAGGATCGGAGCGGTCATGACTGAAGCTCCCGCGTCAGTCGGCGCGTGCTGAGCTCAATCAAGCGCTTGGAATAGTCCTGCTGGGGCTGCTCGAAAAGCGCGATGGTTTCGGCGCTCTCGATCACCTTACCGGCGCGCATCACGTAGACCCGGTCGCAGAGCTCGGCGACGACACCGAGGTCATGGGTGATGATGGCCATCGCCATGTTGCGCTCCTTGTGCAGTCTGTAGAGGGTCTGCAGGACCTGCAGCTGCACGGTCGCGTCGAGCGCTGTCGTCGGCTCGTCGGCAAAGAGAAGCTGGGGATCGCTGGCCAGGGCGATTGCGATCATCACGCGCTGGCGCATGCCGCCTGAGAGTTCATGCGGGTAGCGCCGGGCGAGATTGGCTGCGTCGGGTAGCCCCACCTCGTCCAGCAAGGTGTGGACGCGAGCCTTGTCGGAACCACGCTCAGCATCCCGGGAGAGCGCCTCGTGGATCTGCCGGCCGATCCGCTGCGTCGGGTTGAGATAGCCGAGCGGATCCTGGAAGATCATCGAGAAGCCGCGCCCGCGGCGCAGGGCCCGCAGGTCGCCGTCGTCCATCGCAAGGATATCGCGGCCCTCGAAGGCAAGCCTGCCGCTCAGTTCCTCGATGTTCACGTTCGGCATCAGGCGCGTCACGGCTCGCGCCATCGTGCTCTTGCCCGAACCGGATTCGCCGACGATGCCGACGCATTCGCCCCGGCGGACCTGGAAATCGACCCCGTCGATCGCCTTCACGACCTTGTGGCCGAGACGCAGATGGACCTTTAGGTCGCGCACGTCGAGAAGAAGCGATGCGCTCATTGCAGCCCTCCCATCCCGTTCGTGCTGCGCGGATCGATGACCTCGTTCAGCCCGTCGGCAAAGAGATTGAGGCCGACCACGGTGATGCAGATGGCTGCGCCGGGAAACAGGCTCATCCACCAGGCGCTGTCCATGTAGTCCTGCGCGACGAAGAGCAACCGGCCCCAGCTCACCCTGCTCGGATCGGAGAGGCCGAGGAAACCGAGCCCGGCCTCGATCAGGATGGCGATGCTCGCGTCGAGCGCGACCTGCACGATGATCGGCTGGATCGCGTTGGGCAGGATCTCGCGGAACATGATGTGGGCCGTCGAGAGGTCGGCGACGCGGGCGGCAGCAATGAATTCGCGGTCGCGAAGCTTGATGTACTGGCCGTAGACGAGGCGGGCCTCCATCGGCCAGATCGCCAGCGCCACCGCCGCGATCAGGAGCCAGAAATTGGAGCCGAACAGCGCGACGGCACAGAGCACGAGAATGATGACGGGAAGGGTCTGGAACAACTCCACCAGCCGCATCAGCGCCGCCTCGACCGGGCCCTGGAAATAGCCGGCCAGGACCCCGAGAGTGCCGCCGACGAGCAGTGCGGCCAGCGCCGCCCCGAGCCCGACGAGCAGGGACGAGCGGCTGCCATGGACGACGAGCGAGAACACGTCCCGGCCGATATTGTCAGTGCCGAACAGGAACTGGGACGATGGCGGCGCGAGACTCAACTGGGTCTGCTCCAACGGATTGTAGGGTGCAATCAGCGGAGCAGCGGTCGCCACGATCACCAGGACGATGAGGATGCCTGCTCCGAGCGCGCCGTGACGCGTTCCGAAGAGATTGGCGACATGGGCCTGCCAGCTCCCGACCGGGATGCCGTTGCCGGATGCCGGCGCCACGGCGGTTTTGCTGTCTGACATGGCTTCGACCTCACCGCGTGGTTCTGATGCGCGGGTCCAGCGCCGCGTAGAGGAGATCGACGATCAGGTTCATGGCGACGACGGCGACGGCCGAGAAGATCACGACACCGACAACCGTCATGTTGTCCCTGAGCCGGATCGAGTCGACGAGCAGCAGGCCAAGGCCCGGCCAGGTGAAGACCGTTTCGAGCAGGACGGCGCCGCCGAGCGCGGAGCCGAAGGCATAGCCGGCGATCGTGACCAGGGGCAGGCTCGAATTGCGCATCACGTGGTTGCGGATGATCTGCCCGCGGCTCAGGCCCTTGGAGCGTGCGGTGATGATGTAGCCTTGCGACAGCGTGTCGATGACGCTGGCGCGCATGATCCGCGCGATCCGCATGCCCTCGTGGATGCCGAAGGCAAGGACCGGCAGCGCGAGATAGCGCAGCTTTTCGAAGAGCCAGGCGACACCATGCGTGCGGCTGATCAGGGGGCCGATGCCCTGGGTCGGAAACCAGCCGAGCCGGAGTGCGAACAGCATCACCAGGAGCTGGCCGAGCCAGAAAGTCGGGATCGCGTAGGCGATCAGGGCGGTGGTCGTCCAGAACTTGTCGACGCCCGGCCGGCGTGTCGTTCCCGCCGCGATGCCGATCGCCATGCCGAGTGGAATCGCCAGGGCGAAGCTGACCGATGCGAGCAGGATCGTGCGGGGCGCCCGTTCGAGGATGAGGTCGAGAACGCCGCGCTGGTTCTGATAGGAGAAACCGAAATCGCCCTGCGCGACATTGAGGAGATAATTGCCGACCTGAACGAGGAAGGGGTCGTTCAGGCGATACTTCTCTTCGATCGCCTGCCGATACGCCGGCGGAACGGGGTAGTCGCCGACGAGGGCCTGCACCGGATCCCCCGGGATCATGTGCAGCATGGAGAACATCAGGATGATGATCGCCAGGAGCAGAGGGATTGCGTAGAGCGCCCGCCGGCCGACGAAGCGAAGCATCGGACCCCGCCCTCAGTTCAGCCGGAAGAATTCAGCGGCGTTGCCGTACAGCCATTTCTCGATGACCTTTTCCTTGAGCGGCAGCTGCTTGTACTGCTCGATGATGCTCTCGAAAGAGGTCCCGAACAGGTAGCGCGACAACCCGACCATGACCTTGTCCTGGAGCAGCGTGTTGCCGAACTGAAGGAACTGCTCCCACCCGGAACCGGGCTGGCTGAAATACCGGGGATGGTGGGCCGCCGTGTCGACATAGAGCCGCGGGTGCCGGCGGAGCAGCCCGACCATCTCGTTCACCCAGGGCCAGCCGGCGAGGCCCGCCACGATCCTGAGTTCGGGGAAGTCGATGGCGACATCATCGAGATAGCGCGGATGCCCGAGATCATAGGGCCGGTCATTGGCGTAGTTCATCGCCGTGTAGATGCGGACCGGGACGTCGAGCTCGGCTGCCTTCGCGTAGAGCGGATAGTAGCGGCGATCATTGGCCGGCACGCCGTTATAGAGCGCCGACAGGCGCAGGCCGTTTGCGCCCTCCTCCTTGACCAGCCGCTCGAATTCGCGAACCGCCCGCATGCCGTCGAAGGGATCGAATGTCGTGAACAGGAAGAAGCGGCCGGGATGGGCCTGGTGAATCCGGCCCGTCGCACTGTTCTCGGCGCCGACCAGCAATCCCCGCGCGATACCGGCACGGTCCATATCCTCGACCAGCCGCACGAGACCGCCGTCGTCAGCCTCCCCCTTCTTCGGAGCCGCCTCTTTGCTCCTGAAGACATTCCCGTAATTGGCGAATCCGTAGCCCTCGGGCCGCGGCAGCGACTGGGCGAAGGGCGTGCCCGGCCGTCCTCGCGAGATGCGCTCCAGATCCGGATTCGCCTCGCTATGAGGCAAGCTCAGTTCCATGTCGATCACGCGGCTCATTCACATTTTCTCCGTGACGAGTGCAGGCGCAGATATCCACCCGCCTTCGATAATTGAGCGCTCGCTTCGGAGGTGAGTCAAGAGAGTGATTAATTTCTTCCAGAAATGTTCACTATCTTGACATTTTAGCCAAAGAGGCCAATTCTCACCCCGACAACGCAGGGGCAGGTCGAGGCTCTCAAACCCGCTCATCAAGCGCATCCGGTAATTATCAAACAATAATCGATCGAAATAATACGAACGAAGCCAACTACATAGATGGAGAAATTCTTGAAGATCCCCGCAGACGATCCCGACATCGCAACAACTCTCGTCAAGGGACTGGCTGTTCTGGAGACTTTTCGTCCGAATCGCACATTGATGAGCAATGGCGAGATCGCGAAGGAATCGGGGATCAACCGTTCCACGGTCGCACGTTTGACCTATACGCTGGAAAGAATGGGCTACCTCAGGCAGGAGAAATCCAAGTTCCGGCTGAGCTGGCGCGCGCTCATGCTGGTCAACCCGCTGCTGGTCAACCTGAAGCTGCTGCACATCGCGCGGCCCTCGATGCAGAAGCTGGCTCAGGACCTCGGAGGGACCGTCTCGATCGGCACGATCGACCGAACCAACTTCGTCTATCTCGAGACCTCGCGGGTGAACGAGAACATCTGGACCTCGCCCGACCTCGGCACGATCGGGCCGCTGCTGCCGGCCACGATCGGTCATGCGCTCGGCTCCCTCCTGTCAGAGGACGAACTCAAGCTGAAGCTCGAAGAAATGAAGCGTCGCTCGCCCGAACTCTGGACGAAATACTCCGAATCCTTCCTGCAGGGCGTCATCGATTGCCGCAGCCGGGGGTTTTCTGTGGCCAAGGGCGTCTGGATTCCGGGCACCCATTCCGCTGGCGTGCCGCTGATCCGGGACGCCAACGGCGATTGCTTCGGCATGAACTGCCGGGTGCCTGTGTTCCGGCTCAGCCCCAACCAGATCGAGGACGAGGTCGCACCCCGCTTGATTTCGCTGGCTGCGAATATTCGCAATCAGCTGAGCTATATCATGCCGAGTTGACGGCGATCACTCAGTCGACCTGGCGTAGCCTTGGCAAACTCGCCCCCGGCGCAATGCGCTCGAGTGATTGCGAACCGTAGATCGTCGAGAACCACATATCGGATAGGGTGCTCGCCACGAGTTGGGGCTTGGCTTGAAACCCAGCGAGCGAAGGCTGGGTCTGCCCGTAGATCTTCAACGTCCTTCGCGGCGCAGCCTGGCGAGGACGCGCTCCACCATGGCGTTGTCGGCGCTACGGCCAACCTCGGCGATCAGCTCGTCCTCGTCCTTGAGCCGGAAATGGCAACGCATGAGTCCGACATTGCGACGGAAGCATTCGACATAGTGCAGGTTGGCCTGGTGGATTGCTTCGTATTGCGACGCATCACGGGCAATTGGGTGGCGCGATGCGCGCACGAACATGAAATAATCGGCGATAGTCTTAGCAACGACATCGCGTTTGGCTGCGAAATACCGGTAAAACGTCCCGTGCGCGACACCAGCGGTCGCCGCAATGAGATCAACCGAAATTGCGTGATAGTTTTTTTCTCTGAGAAGGCGCGCGGTTGCCAGCTCGAGCTGCAACTCAGTGCGAATGATCTTCTTCTCGCTTTGCGCGGCAGCCAAGCGTTTCTCCAGGTAATCCACGTAATCGAAATTTACGTTTTCCAACAACAAGGGCCCGCCCTTCTCACTATCGCTTCTGACAGCACACTCAATCGCGCCGCAATCTCAATACCAGCATAGCGCGCTTGACAAAAAATGACACTATCGTCACTTTTCAAATATGCCTCTCATTCGGAGCCGGATCAAATGAGTTCGACCGGAGCGACGATCGATTTCAGAAGCGTTCGAAAGACGTATGGAAAGTTCGTCGCGCTGGAGAGCTTCTCGATGCATGTCGAGCGCGGGGAGTTCATGACCCTGCTCGGGGCGAGCGGCTCTGGAAAGACGACCGCCCTCAACGCGCTGGCAGGCTTCACGGATATCGACAGCGGTGAAATTCTCATCGACGGAGTGCCGATCACGAAGCTGCCGACGGAGAAGCGCGACATCGGCATGGTGTTCCAGAGCTATTCGCTCTTTCCCCATCGCAATGTCATCCGCAACATTTCCTTTCCCCTCGAGATGCGCGGCGTGCCGCGGGCCGAAGCCCGGCGGCGCTCGGAGAAGGCGCTCCAGATGGTGCGGCTGGACACACTAGCGAACCGCATGCCGCACGAACTGTCCGGGGGCCAGAAGCAACGCGTGGCCTTTGCACGCGCGGTCGTGTTCGAGCCCCGGGTGCTGTTGATGGACGAGCCGCTGGGCGCCCTTGATCTGAAGCTGCGAGAGACACTCCAGCTCGAGATCAAGGAATACCAGCGCCAGATCGGGTGTACCGTCATCTATGTCACCCATGATCAAGGCGAGGCGCTGACGCTCTCCGACCGGCTGGCGGTCATGGACAAGGGCCAGGTCCTGCAGATCGGCCCTCCGGAAGAGCTCTACGACAAGCCGCAATCACGCTTCGTCGCGGAATTCGTGGGTGCAAACAACATCCTCAAGGTCGAGGGCGCCGCGCCAGCGTCCGTCATGCTCGAAGGGCTTGGCCGCGTGTCCGGGAATGTCGCGCATCTCTCGGCGGCCAGCTTCGCGTCAATCCGGCCGGAGCTCATCCAGATCCGCCAAGATGCCGCCGGCGCGCATCGGGCCACCCTCGCGGAGGCCGTCTTCTTCGGCAATTCCGTCCGCTACGTGCTGCGCGCTGCGGACGG
>NZ_JBFTRC010000184.1:0-11160 GCF_056399325.1 Allobosea sp. 01N443 | reverse complement strand
GCTCAAGATCGCCCCTGACCTGACGCTGCCTGAACTCGACGGCATCGTGGCCGTGGCTCGCAGGCGTGCGATCGACGGCATGATCGTCTCCAACACCACTGTCGCACGGCCGGACAGCCTGCGGGGAGCCTCTCGCGGCGAAACCGGCGGCCTCTCGGGCCGACCGCTCTTTGCGTCCTCGACCCGCATCCTCGCCGAGACCTATCGGCGCGTCGAGACGCAGTTCCCGCTGGTCGGTGTCGGCGGCGTCGACTCCGCTTCCGCCGCCTTCGCCAAGATCAGGGCCGGCGCCAGCCTGGTGCAGTTCTATTCGGCGATGGTCTTCAAGGGGCCCGCCCTCGTGAGCGAGGTCAAGACGGGGCTGGTGCGTGAGGCCCGCCGTGCCGGGGCGAGCCGGATTGCGGACCTAGTCGGCCGCGATGCCGAGGCGATCGCGCGGGGAGAGGGGCTGTAAGGCGCAGCCAGCGTCTCGGGCCGTGGCGCTCACGCCATGGCCGGCTTGCGCCGCATCCGATGTTCTAGCCTTCTGTGTTTGCATCGGCTTTCCCGAAAGCCGCAATCCACTTTTCGGGCCGATGCTTTAGCGCCGCGAGGCGAACAGGCGAGAGAGCAGCCAGATCGGGACCACGACCAGCGCTCCTGCGAGCACCCATTGGCCGACCTCGCGCACGGCGCCAAAACCGAGATCACCAAGCGACCGCAGGAAGCGCGCCACGGCGTCGAAAAGTCCGCGCGGCGTCAGCCCGAGAAAGGCCATGGCGGCGCCGACGAGCAGTGAAATGAAGATCAGCCGGACAAGAACGCTGAGAAACGAACCGCCCAGGAAGTGATCGAGATTGCCATTGGCCATTGCCGGAATTCCTATCGATAGACGAGACGGGCCATAGAACGGTTGAACCGCGCCTGAATGGCGAACAGCCGCCTCATCGGAACGCTCAGATCGTCGCCGACGCGCCCGCCGTCGCCCATGCCGTTCCCGCGATCTTCGAGGCGGCTATCACGGCCTGCGTACGGCTGTCGACATTGAGCTTGGTCAAGATGGCCGAAACATGRGCCTTCACCGTCGCCTCGGAGACCCCGAGCTCATAGGCGATCTGCTTGTTCAACAGCCCTTCCGAGAGCATCATCAGGACACGGACCTGTTGCGGCGTCAGCGTCGACAGCCGCCGCACCATGTCGGCGATCTCGGCATCGACCGGCGCTGAAAGATCGACCCCCGGCGGAGTCCAGACGTTGCCCTCGAGCACCGCTCGAATGGCCTCGCCCATCTGCTCGACCTCGGCCGTCTTCGGCAGGAAGCCAAGCGCCCCGAACTCGATGCAACGGCGGATCACAGCCGGGTCGTCATTGGCCGAGACGACGATGACCGGGATTTCCGGGTGATCGGCCCGCAGGAACAGCAGGCCGGAAAAACCCTGGACGCCGGGCATCGTCAGATCGAGCATGACGAGATCGGCGTCCCCGTCCTCGGCCAGCGCTTTCGTCAAAGCCTCGAGCGAACCAACCTCGCTCACTTCCGCCCCTTCCAACGCATGCGATACGGCCTGACGCAAGGCGCCGCGAAAGAGCGGGTGGTCATCTGCGATGACGATATGCGTCGGTGTTTGCCGGTTCATGCTGTCATCCCCTCCACAGCCCTGCCTATTCTGCCCCATAGGCGGGCGCAGGCTCAAGCATTTCAAGCCGATAAGACGGTATGAGCGCTGCAAACCGGCACGGAAGCCTGTGAACCAGAATGGCGCTTGCGGCAACGCAACAGAATATTCGCCTTTAGACTCCGGACCGACACTTCAGCCCTGCACCGGCAGGAGCGTCTCCAGCGCCTCGATACGGTCCGCCTCACGCGGCGGCTTATCCCAGCGAATGCGGCTGATCCGGGGAAAGCGCATGGCGAGTCCGGATTTATGCCGGGTCGAACGCTGCAGCCCCTCGAAGGCGACTTCCAGCACCAGTCCCTTGTCGGCTTCATGCGTGACCTCTCGCACCGGGCCGAAGCGGTTCAGCGTGTTGCGGCGCACGAAGCGGTCGAGCTCCAGCAACTCCTCGTCGGTGAAGCCGAAATAGGCCTTGCCGACCGGCACGAGTTCCTCGCCTTCCTCCGTCGTTCGCCAGACGCCGAAGGTGAAATCCGAATAGAAGGACGAACGTTTGCCGTGACCACGCTGGGCGTACATCAGCACGCAATCGACCAGCCGCGCATCCCGCTTCCACTTGTACCAATACCCTTTCGGCCGGCCGGGCAAATAGGGCGAATCAAGGCGCTTGATCATGCAGCCCTCGACGGCTTCGGCATCGACGCCGGCTCCAGAGGCCTCGGGGTCTGCGCGCGCGGCCGCCAGTTCCTCCCAATCGCTGAAGGCGATCGGCGGTGACAGATCCACCACTGCGGAGGACAGCCGCGCGACAAAGGCCACGAGCCGCTTGCCGCGTTCGGCGAGCGGCAAGTCGCGAATGTCCTCCTCGCCATCGACGAGCAGGTCATAGGCCCGGATATGAGCCGGATACTCCGCCAGCATCTTCGCGGTGACGCTCTTGCGGTTCAGCCGTTGCTGAAGCGTGTTGAAGCTCTGGACGGCATTCTCGCGGCGCACCAGCAATTCGCCGTCGAGTGCGCCGTCGAGAACGAGCGCCTCCGTGACATCCGGGAAGGAGGCGCCGATATCCTCGCCGGTCCGTGAATAGAGCCGGGTGATGCGGGCCCCATCGGCGCGCGTGCCGCTGACCGCCTGAACGCGGATTCCGTCCCATTTCCACTCGGCCTGGAACTCCGCCGGAACGAGCTTGTCGAAATCGCCCTCCTCGATCGGGTGCGAGAGCATGGCGGGGCGGAAGGGCGCCGGATCCGTCGCGGCCGGCCGCGGTCCCCTGCCTTCCAGCCAGGCGAAGAGCGGCTCATAGGGCGGCTCCAGCCCGTGCCAGACCTGCTCGATCTCGTCGGGCTCGACACCGCCGAGGCTCGCCGCTGCCGTCTTGGCGAGCCGGGAGGAGACCCCGATACGCAATGCGCCGGTGATGAGCTTGAGCAATGCCCAGCGTCCGGTCTCATCGAGCGCATCGAGCCAAGACGCGATCAGGCGGGGCAAGTCCGTCTTGCCGGAGTTTCGCAGGCCCGAGACGACATCGGGCAGGTGTGGCGCCGCATTCGCACCGTGCCGGGCCGGCCACATCAGGGCTATGGTCTCCGAGAGATCGCCGACATAGTCGTAGGATAGCGCAAACAGCACCGGGTCCGTACGCTCGGCGATCAGCGCCCGGATCAGGCCCGGCTTGGCGTTCTGGAACACCAGGCCGCCGGTCATCGCGGCCAGTGCCAGCCCCCGGTCCGGATCAGGCGTAGTGCGCAGGTAATCCGCGATCAGCGCGAGCTTCGCATTGCGGCGCGGTTCATAGGCAAGCCTGTCGAGCAACCAGGCGAAACGGTTCATCCTGCCCTCCCCCGCAGCAGTTTCAGGCAAACGTCAAGGCTGGCGCCGGGGCCCTGCCTGTCCCGAAATTCCCTCATCAGGCCATTCACCGGCGTTCAGTCTCCATTCATGAACGAAACCTTACCAGCCAAGGGAGCAGTCATGAGGATGTCGGGATGCGCGCCGCGATGCGGTTCTTTGCCGTGAATCTCATTGTGGCCTTGGCATTCGCAACGTTGCAGATCGGCAGCGCTGCAGCCGCGTCCTTTGAATGCCGGGAAACGCCGATGATGCAGGCGGCGATACCGCTCCCTGCCGTCGCAGCCAAGATCAGCCGCGAGCATAAGCTCGACATCCTGGCCATCGGCTCGTCTTCCACGGAAGGGATCGGCGCGTCCTCCAAGGACAAGAGCTACCCCGCCCGTCTGCAGAAGCTGCTTGGTCAGAGCTGGCCCAATGCCGCCATCAGCGTCACCAATGCCGGGATCGGGGGCGAAACCGCCCCGCAGACGATCGCGCGCCTGAAAAGGGCCCTGAGCGAGCGGCGCTATGATCTCGTCATCTGGCAGGTCGGCACCAATGATGCGGTGCAGGGTGGTGATCTCGCCGCCTTCGAGGCCATGGTCTCCGACGGCATCACGGCAGTCCGCCAGGCCGGCTCCGGTCTCGTGATCCTCGACCCGCAGTATTTTCCGACGGTGAAGGATCCCGAACGGTATCGCAGCTTTGTCGAGGCCATCGCAGACACGGCACGCAGCCGCTCGATCCCCGTTCTCTCGCGCTACAACACGATGCGCGACTGGCATCGGCGCGACGCCAATGCGTTCGCCGCGGTGCTCGCCAGTGACGGCTTCCATATGAGCGACACCGGTTACGATTGCCTGGCGCGGGACATGGCCGTCTCGCTGCTCGGCATGACGCTGCCCGGCCGCTCCCACACCGCGCAGGCCGCACAGTAGAGGCGGCTGCCGGCTGCTAGAGCTGCGCGGCATCGGCCGTCTCGCTCACGGTTTCGGCCTCGCCCTCGTCGCCATAGCCGACAAGATGCAGCGGCTTCGCGTTCAGTCCGACCGTCCCGCACCAATGGACCAATGCGTCGGCCTCACCATGGGTGACCCAGATCTCGCCGGCGCCGGTTTCTCTGATCGTTGCCTGAAGATCGCCCCAGTCGGCATGATCTGAAACGATCAGCGGCAATTCCACGCCCCTCTGCCGCGCTCTCGCCCGGATCCGCATCCAGCCAGACGCGAAGGCGGTCACGGGGTCCGGAAATTTCCGCGCCCAGAGATCCTGAATCGAGCTTGGCGGGCAGATGACGATCTCTCCGGCCAGCGCCTTCCGATCGCTCGCCGAAACCAGGCGCGTCTCCCCGACGGGAACTCCTTCCGAAGCGTAGAACTCCGTCAGGGTCTCGAGCGCACCATGGATATAGATGGGCCGCTCGTAGCCGGCCTCGCGGATCAGAGCCATGACACGCTGCGCCTTGCCGAGCGAATAGGCGCCGACGATATGCGTCCGCTCGGGAAAGAGCCTGACCGATTCCAGCAGCTTGGCGATTTCGGCACCGGCCGGCGGATGGCGAAACACCGGCAGGCCGAATGTCGCCTCGGTGATGAAGACATCACAGGAAACCGGTTCGAAACCGGCGCAGGTCGGGTCGCGTTCGCGCTTGTAATCGCCGGAGACGACGATCCGCAGCCCCTTGCTCTCGACCACGATCTGGGCGGAGCCAAGGACATGCCCTGCCGGGACGAAGCGGATATCGACCGGACCGATCGACGTCATCGCGCCCGGCACCGCCTCCTGCCGGCTCTGCGTAAAGCCCTCGCCATAGCGCAAGGCCATGATCGCCAGCGTCTCGCGCGTCGCCAGGACGGCGCCGTGTCCCGCCCGCGCATGGTCGGAATGGCCATGGGTGATCAGCGCCCGCGCCACCGGGCGAACCGGATCGATATGAATGTCAGCCAGCGGGCAATAGAGGCCGGCCGGCGTCGGGATCAACAGCTCCGAAGGGCGCATTGTCTGGTCTGGTGCATGGGCGTGAGATAAAGTCGATCGCTCATGGAAAAAATCCAGCCTCGTTTCTCGACGTCGTCCGGCGATCCCCGACTCGACCGCCGCTATGAATGGGCGGCCGCCGCGCTCTCCGAGGGAGACGCCGCAACAGCCGTCGATCTCCTCGATCAAACGCTCGGGGAGGCGCCGGGTTTCGTCGCGGCCTGGCATCTCTACGGCAAGGCCAAGGCGAAACTTGGCAGCAAGGAGGAGGCCGCGGAAGCATGGCGGCAATGCCTGGTTCTCGATGATGCGGATCATCTCGGCGCCAGGCTCGATCTCGCGCGCATCGGCGCGATTCCGGCGGAACTGGCCGCCTCCGATGCATTCTCCGGCCGTCTCTTCGACGAATACGCCGAACGTTTCGATAGTCACCTCGTAGAATCCCTGTCCTATCATGGTCCAGCCCTGCTGAAGGACGCACTTGCGCGGGCCTGTGCAGCGCAAAACCGCGCCCTGTCCTTCGCCATGACACTCGATCTCGGTTGCGGCACCGGGCTGATGGGCGAAGCGATCAGAGCCGAAACCGAGTTTCTCGCCGGCTGCGATCTCTCGGCCCGGATGATCGAGAAGGCGCGCGCCAAGTCACGCGATGACGGAGGCCCGCTCTATGACAAGCTCGCCGTGGCGGGCCTCGTCGAATTCCTCGCAAGCCGCCGCGATGCGTCGGCCGATCTGGTCATCGCGGCCGATGTCTTCGTCTATCTCGGCGAACTTGCGCCGGCCTTCGCTCAAACGGCGCGGGTTCTGACAGCCACGGGCCTGGTTGCCTTCACCGTGCAGGATCATGACGGCGAGGACGTGATCGTCGGTGAGGATCGTCGTTTCGCCCATGGCGAACGCTGGCTCCGGCGGCAGTTGTCCGAAGCTCGGTTGACGCCGCTCCTGCTGGAGGCCGCAAGCACGCGGAAGGACCGCGGGAAGCCGGTGCCGGGGCTGGTTGTGGTGGCGGCGCGCGCTTAGGCCAACGCAAGGTCTCAGGGTCCCATGGCCCAAAGGGGCGGGATTTCACTCTCGCCCCGCACCGCCTATCTCTATCCCGCATGGATGCCCCCGCCGCCTCCCTCCCGCCAGGATTCGCCGACTGGTTCGCTTATCGCGGCTGGACTGCACGCCCGCATCAGCTTGCATTGCTGGAAGAGGCGCGCGCCGGGCGCTCGACCCTGCTCGTCGCGCCGACCGGCGCCGGCAAGACGCTTGCGGGCTTCCTGCCCTCGCTGGTCGAGCTCAGCGAGGGCAATGGCCGCCGTGACGGCCTGCACACCCTCTACATCTCGCCGCTCAAGGCTCTCGCTGTCGACATCGCCCGCAATCTCGAGACGCCGATCCGGGAGATGGCGCTGCCGGTCACGGTCGAGACCCGCACGGGAGACACCTCCGCCGCCAAGCGCACCCGGCAGATCGCGCGACCGCCGGACATCCTGCTGACCACGCCGGAACAGCTCGCCCTCCTGGTCTCGCACCGGGATGCGAAGCCGTTCTTCGCCAGCCTCAGGCGCGTCGTGCTCGACGAGTTGCACGCGCTCGTCACCTCGAAGCGCGGCGACCTGCTTTCGCTCGACCTGGCGCGGCTGCGCAAACTCGCGCCAAAACTCTCGGCTGTGGGCCTCTCGGCGACGGTGCGCGAGCCGGCCGACCTGCAGCGCTATCTCGGCGGGGTCGGGACTTCGGCCGGGCTGGTCGCCGTCAAGGGCGGGGCAAGCGCGCGGATCGGCATCCTGCAATCCGCCAACCGCCTGCCGATGGCCGGGCACACCACCGGCCATGCCATTCGCGACGTCTACAAGGCGATCGGCGATCACCGCCTGACCTTGGTCTTCGTCAATACGCGCATGCAGGCCGAGTTCATGTTCCAGGGCCTGTGGAACATCAATGACGACAATCTGCCGATCGCGCTGCATCACGGCTCGCTCGACGCCCAGCAGCGCCGCAAGGTCGAGGCGGCGATGGCCGCGGGCAAGCTGAAGGCCGTCGTCTGCACCTCGACGCTGGATCTCGGCATCGACTGGGGCGATGTCGACCTGGTCATCAATATCGGCGCGCCGAAGGGCGCGAGCCGGCTGATGCAGCGCATCGGCCGCTCGAATCACCGCATGGACGAGCCGTCGCAGGCCCTGCTCGTTCCCTCCAATCGCTTCGAACTTCTGGAATGCCGCGCCGCCCTCGACGCTGTCGCTGAAGCCGCTCAGGACACGCCTGAGCCCCGTATCGGCGCGCTCGATGTGCTGGCCCAGCACGTGCTCGGCATCGCCTGTTCCGACGGTTTTGCTCCGGACGCGCTCTACGAGGAGGTGCGCACCGCGTCGCCCTATGCCGGCCTTGCGCGGGTCGATTTCGACGCCGTGGTCAATTTCGTCGCGACCGGCGGCTATGCCCTGCGCAGCTATGAACGCTTCGCCAAGCTCCGGCGGGGCAAGGACGGGCTCTTCCGCGCAAGCAACCCGCGCGTGATCCAGCAATATCGCATGAATGTCGGCACCATCGTCGAATCGACCATGCTCAAGGTCCGGCTTGGCCGGCTGCGCAGCGCAAGGCCCGGCCAGCCCGGCATGCTGAGCCGCGGCGGCCGTATCCTGGGTGAGATCGAGGAGTATTTCGCGGAGACGATGACGAGCGGCGACACCTTTGTCTTCGCAGGCGAGGTGCTCCGCTTCGAGGGTATCACCGAGAACGAGGTCGTCTGCTCGCGCACCAATCCGGGCACCGACCCAAAGATCCCGTCCTATGCCGGGGGCAAATTCCCCCTCTCGACCTTCCTCGCGGCCCGCGTGCGCGCCATGCTCGCCTCGCCGCAGGAATGGGCCAGGCTGCCGGACGAGGTGTCCTCCTGGCTGCATGCGCAAAGGCTGAAGTCGCGCCTGCCCAAACCCGGCGAGTTGCTGGTCGAGACCTTTCCGCGCGGTGGGCGGTTCTATCTTGTCGCGTACCCGTTCGAGGGCCGCCTCGCCCATCAGACGCTCGGCATGCTGCTGACGCGGCGGCTGGAGCGGGCCCGCATGAGACCGCTCGGCTTCGTCTGCAACGATTACGGTATCGCGGTCTGGACGTTGGGCGACATGTCGGCGGCGGTCGCCCGTGGAGCGCTCTCGCTCGACGAACTGTTCGCCCAGGACATGCTCGGCGACGATCTCGAGGCATGGCTCGCCGAATCGGCTCTGATGAAGCGCACCTTTCGCGCCTGCGCCATCATTGGCGGGCTGATCGAACGCCGCTTCCCCGGGCAGGAGAAGAGCGGCCGGCAGGTCACGATGTCGAGCGATCTCGTCTACGACGTGCTGCGCCAGCACGAGCCTGACCACGTGCTGCTGAAAGCCGCATGGGCCGACGCTGCAACAGGCTTGCTCGATATCCAGCGGCTCGCTCAAATGCTGACACGAATCAGCGGCCGGATCGTGCATCAGCCGCTGGACCATGTTTCGCCGCTCAGTGTTTCGGTAATGCTCGAAATCGGACGCGAGGCGGTTCATGGCGAGGCAGCCGACGAGATCCTGGCGGAGGCTGAAGCGATGATGCTCGAAGAGGCGATGGCGTGACGCTGCCCGCAACCAACGAATTTTCAGCCCGTGAGGCGGGAGCACTCATGCTCGGGCGGCTCGCAATCGTCCCCGATCTCTCGGGCGCGCTGTGGCTGCCCGAAGAGCGCACGCTCGTCGTAGCCGATCTGCATCTGGAAAAAGGCTCGGCCTATGCGGCGCGCGGCATCTTCCTGCCGCCCTATGATTCCGCGACGACGCTGGCGACGCTGACGGCCGCGATCCTGCGTCACGCTCCAGCGCGCGTCATCGCGCTTGGCGACAGCTTTCACGACCGCGGCGCGGAGGAGCGGATCAGCAGTGACGATCTGCGCTCCCTGCACCTGCTGCAAAAGGGCCGTGACTGGCTCTGGGTGACCGGCAACCACGACCCCGCGATCAGCCGGACGATGGGCGGCGAAACTGCGGCCTGCCTCGCGATTGCAGACGTCGTGCTGCGCCACGAACCCGATGCGGCTGAGGCCGGCTTCGAGATCGCCGGGCATCTCCACCCGGCGGCCAAGATCAGGATGCGCGGGCGGGCCCTGCGTCGCCGCAGTTTCGCGCTCTCCGGGCGGCGCTGCATCCTCCCGGCCATGGGCGCCTATGCCGGCGGGCTGAACCTTCGCGATGCCGCCTTCCGTCCGCTTTTTCGCGACGGTCTGACGGCGCATATGCTCGGCGACGGCAGGCTCTTCCGGATCGATCGGCAGTTGCTGCTGGCGGACTGATGCGGGGCCATCGTTCCCGGAGAGCGCCAGCGCACCCGGCTCTGAGCTGAAGCAATCTCTCCATTACCAATGGAGTGCTCGACAGCAGCAGGATCGCCGAGAAGGACCGGTTCCGACTTTTTCACATGCTGTTTGCCCGCTACGGGTTGCGTCCGGCGGGGGCTTGTGGCATCAGGACGCCGCTTCGGAACGACGCCGCGCCTGCCATCGCCGATTTCGCGATTGAACGGCGCTTCAAGGCTTACGGTCCTGCTGCGGTAGCTCAGTGGTAGAGCACTCCATTGGTAATGGAGAGGTCGAGAGTTCAATCCTCTCTCGCAGCACCAGCCCAACACGCCTGAAATCACGCAAATCAATGTGAGCATGGGTTACACACCCGCTTGGCGGTACGTGGGCGGCCGGTATGCCTGTTCTCACAGCTCGCCATCGCCGATATCCAAGGACCGGCATCCGTCCCTTGGAAATACCGATCGGACAGCCACCCCATCACAGATCGTCACATTGTGCTGAAACCGAGCCTCACGGACTGATCGCTCCGTCCTCCCATCGCGCTCGCGACCGCTGCTACCGTCAGACAGGCTCTGCGCGTGCCGTCACGGCCCCGCGCATCTTCTCAGTGTAGTCCGTCAAGCTCGGCCAGACCGAGGCGATGACGTCGAGTTCGGCCAGGGACGACATCGTGTCGCCCTGGGCCAATGCAGGACGCAGTCGTGCCTGGGCTGACAGGAGCGCTTGCCCCTCTGGCGTATTGCGCAGGCTTGCCTCGCCCAGCACCGTGAAGATCGGCGTCGCTTCGGTGCGCCCGCGAACGGCGATGCGGTCGAGTTCAAAGACAAAGAAGGCGTCCTCGATCGCGCGCGCGGTCCCGTCTCCGATGACGACCGGCACCGCGTAATCCTTGGTCACGCCCTCCAATCGCGACGCGAGATTCACGGCATCGCCCAGAACAGAGTAGTCGTAACGCCAGCGCGACCCGATATTGCCGACAACGCACATGCCGGTATTGACCCCCACTCCGACGGCAAGCGGCGGCAGACCGGGCTCCTCCATCTGGAGTTCCCCATTCAAGCGCTCGACCGCCTGCGACATTCTTAGCGCGGCGGCGATGGCAGCACTCGCATGGTTCGGATCGGACAGCGGCGCATTCCAGAATGCCATGACGCAATCGCCCATATATTTGTCGATTGTGCCACGGGCCTCCAGGACCTGTTCCGATAGCGCATCGAGAAGGCGGTTGATGATGCTGGTCAGCCGGATCGGGTCATCTTTCAGGCGCTCCGACAGGCTGGTGAAGCCACGCACGTCGCAGAACAGGACGCTGATCTCGCGCCGCTCGCCGCCCAGCTTCAACGAATCGGGATTGCGCGCGAGTTCCTCGACCAGATCGGGCGTGACGTAGCGGGAAAAAGCCTGCGAAACGGCGGCGCGCAGCCGGCGCTCGCGGGCGTAGTCGATGCC